>CADBNM010000020.1 GCA_902796055.1 Oscillospiraceae bacterium | reverse complement strand
ACGCCTCAGCGTTTCAGTTGGCGGATTTCATCTCACTCTTTCAACATCTGCTCAGCGTGTAGAAAAAGGTTTTTCTACACGCTGAAATCGCCGCATTTACTTGCGGCGATTTTGTTATATGAAACTGTAAGTTCGCTTGCAACTGCTTGTTTAACAGGCAACTTAAAATCTGTTCCGGTCTTTTATGCGCTTCCTTCTGTCATTTCGCCCGAAGCGAAAAATCCTTTAATAATATGTATATATTATTTTATTACATTATATTCTGCTATGTTTTGCTCAACGAAGTTAAAAAAACGGGTAAAAATTTCCATAAGCATTTTTAAACTTGTGTAATTCTCACATAATAGTTAAATTTTGTACAAACTTTGTTAAAAAAGCATAAATTAATATTAAAATTTCTCCCTTTTGCACAAATAAACTTGCGTTTTTTTCGTTTTTTCAGAAGAAAAACCCCACGAGTATTAAAAATGAGGAAAAATTTTTCTTGACTTTATATATTAATGCGTGTAAAATATTAACCCTATAGCGCTCTTTATATTTTATAATTCTTATTATATAAAGAAACTAATTATGCGATTAGAATGGAGTGGTAATTCAAAATGGTAGATGTGAAAGATGTAAAACTCGGCAACAAAACCAGAAAGAGCTTCGGAAAAATCAAAGAAGTTATGGATATGCCTAACCTCATTGAGCTTCAGAAGAAGTCTTATAACTGGTTTGTCGGTGACGGTTTGAGGGAAGTTTTCAGGGATATGCCTGAAATCGCAGACTATTCCGGCAACCTTGTTCTCGAGTTTACGGGGTACAGAATAGATGACAAATCTAAGTATTCCATTCAGGAATGTAAAATTAGAAAAGCCACCTATGCTGCTCCCATGAGAGTTCAGTGTCGCCTTACCAACAAAGAGACAGGCGAGATTAAAGAGTCCGAAATTTATATCGGCGATTTCCCGATTATGACGCCGAGCGGAACTTTTGTAATCAACGGTGCGGAGCGTGCAATTGTTTCTCAGCTTGTTCGTTCACCCGGCGTTTACTATACAATGACTTACGATAACACCGGTAAGGAGCTTTATACCAACCAGATTATTCCCAACAGAGGTGCATGGCTTGAGTATGAAACCGACCAGAACGATGTTTTCTCCGTAAGGATTGATAAAACCCGCAAGATTCCGATTACAACTCTTATTCGCGCTTTGGGCGTCGGAACAGACGGTGAGATTTTCGAGATGTTCGGCGAGAACAGAAAAATCAAAGCAACTATTGAGAAGGACGGCACCAAGAACAAGGAAGAGGCTTTGCTTGAAGTATATAAAAAGCTTCGTCCGGGCGAGCCGCCTCAGCTTGAAACAGCTCAGGCTCATCTTGACGGTTTGCTTTTCGATGTTCGCCGTTATGACCTTTCAAGAGTCGGCAGATATAAGTATAACAAAAAGTTATCTCTCGCTGCTCGCCTTGAGGGCAGAACGCTCACTCAGCCGCTTGTAAACATTTTCACAGGTGAAATTGTTGCGCAGGCAGGTGAAACTCCCGACCGCAAGAGGGCAACTGAGCTTGAAAACTTAGGTATTACCGAAGCTTATGTTGAAGCTGAAAACTGCACTGAGGAAATGGGCGCAAAAATCCTTTCCAACGGTATGGTTGACCTCGCTTCATGCCTTGGCGCATGGCTTGGCGGAGATTGGAAAGAATTTGCCGAGAGTCTGTTGAGCGCGGGCGTCAATGAAAAGGTGAGCGCAAAAGTGCTCAAGGAAATTGTTGATGTTTGCGGTGAGGACAAAGAGGCTTTGTCCGAGCAGATTATCAGCAAGGCAGACGAGCTTATTCCCAAATCCATTTGTGTTGACGATATTTTTGCTTCAGTCAACTACTTAACCTGTCTCGATTACGGTATCGGCTCCACCGATGATATCGACCATCTCGGCAACCGCCGTATCCGTTCAGTCGGCGAGCTGCTTCAAAATCAGGTTCGCATCGGCTTCTCAAGAATGGAAAGAGTTGTCCGCGAGAGAATGACAACTCAAACTCAAGATAAAGAAGAAATCACTCCAAAAGATTTAATAAATGTTAAGCCTGTGTCGGCAGCGATT
>CADBNM010000019.1 GCA_902796055.1 Oscillospiraceae bacterium | reverse complement strand
TTCGCTTTAATAGCGCATTTTAAGCGTTTTCGGGCTCTTTAGACTGAGCCTTATTCAACAGTAACGCTTTTAGCGAGGTTACGCGGCTTATGAATATCGCACTTTCTTGAAAGAGCAATATAATAGCTAAGAAGCTGAAGCGGTATAACCTCAAGTGAAGGCATAATGAGAGGATGCGTTGACGGAATTGTGATAATATGGTCGCACTCCTCACCGGGGTTCGGACAATTCTCGGTAATAACAGCCAAGGTCTCGGCTCCTCTTGCCGCAACCTCTTTAATTGAGTTCATCGTCTTATCGAAAAGCCTCTCCTGACAGCACAGCGCGCACACAAAGGTGTCGTCCTCTATAAGTGAAATTGTGCCGTGCTTCAGCTCGCCTGCAGCGTAAGCCTCTGAATGAATATAGCTGATTTCCTTAAGCTTTAAGCTCGCTTCAAGCGATACGGCGTAATCAAGATTTCTGCCGATAAAATACGCATGCTCGAGGTAAACATAACGGGAAGCAATCGTTTTAATATCCTGCTCCATTTTCAGAACCTCGGCAACCTGCTCGGGCAGCTTGCGGATAGCCGCTATGATTTCATCGTATTCCTTTTTGTCAATCTTACCCATTAGCTTTGCGGCATAAAGCGCAAAGAGATAAACTATTGTAAGCTGAGTGCTGTATGCCTTAGTTGTGGCAACTGCAATTTCGGGGCCTGCCCAAGTGTAAATAACATCGTCGGACTCATTTGCGATAGTTGAACCGACAACATTTACTATTGAAAGCACCTTTGCTCCTCTGCTTTTTGCTTCGCGGAGCGCTGCTAAAGTATCTGCGGTTTCACCGCTCTGGCTGATAACAATAGCAAGAGTATTTTCATCAACAACGGGGTTTCTGTATCTGAATTCACTCGCCAAATCGCACTCAACGGGAATTCTCGTCAGCTCCTCGATAACATACTTGCCCACCATACCTACATGCCACGCCGAGCCGCAGGCAAGAATATATATTTTTTTGATGTTTTCAAGCTTTTCCTTGGTAAGCGAAAAATCATCAAGCACTATTTCATTATCATCGGTAAGTCTGGGTGAAATTGTTTTAGCGATAGCGTCAGGCTCTTCCATAATCTCTTTAAGCATAAAGTGCTTATAGCCGCCCTTTTCAGCCGCTTCAACATTCCAGTCAACCGTAACCTTTTCTTTTTCTATCGGTGTACCGTCAGGCGCAAAAACCTGAACGGAATTCTTTTTCAAGCAGCAAAATTCACCGTCATTAAGCTGATAAATCTCTTTTGTGTGCTTTAAAACGGCAGTAATGTCGGAGGCTAAGAAGTTTTCACCCTCGCCAAGACCTATAATAAGCGGGCTTGCGTTTCTTACCGCCCAAATTTCATCGGGATAATCAGCGCAAAGTATACCGAGCGAATAAGCGCCCTCAATAATATTGAGCACCTTCATAATCGTCTGCTTTATATCGCCGTTATAATGCTTTGCAAGAAGTTGAGCCACAACCTCGGTGTCGGTCTCGGAACGAAAGCGAATTCCCTCGTTCTTCAAATCCTGCCTGAGAGTTACGAAGTTTTCAATAATGCCGTTGTGAACGACGCTGAACTTACCGTCAAAAGACGAATGGGGATGAGAATTGATGTCGGAAGGCTTACCGTGAGTAGCCCAACGGGTATGACCTATGCCTATGCACGAGTCACCCGAATAGTCCAAATCAACTCTTCTTCTCAGGTTGAGAATTTTACCCTTGGTTTTGATTGTGTTTATTTTGCCGTCGTCAAGCAAGGAAAGACCTGCAGAGTCATAACCTCTGTATTCGAGCTTTTCAAGACCGTCCAAAAGAATGGGAGCCGCCTGCTTGTCGCCAATATAACCAATAATTCCACACATATCGGTTCTCCTTAAAATAAAGTTATTCTATTTATTTTATCATATTATTATATAATTATCAATCTGTATTTATCAGTCGATTGTCGAAAACTTGTAAACCGTTCTCGAAACAAAGTGTTCGCCCGCCTCAAAAGTACACTGCGGGAAGTTCGGATGATTGGGCGTATCGGGATAATACTGCGTTTCAAGGCAAACTGCGCCGTGCTTGCAAAAGCGTTCGCCGCGCTTGCCGACAATATCGTCTGTTAAGAAGTTGCCCGAGTACACCTGCATGCCGGGCAGATCAGTGAAAACGCTGAGCACTCTGCCGTTTTCCTTAACCTTCATAACCGCCGCTTCCCTGAGCTCTCCTATATTGCCTTTTATACAGAAATTGTGGTCGTAACCGCCTGCGGCTTTGACTATATCATCCGCCAAGATATCCTTGCCTATTTCTTTTTCGCTTCTGAAATCAAGAGCCGTGCCCTCAACGCTTAAAATCTCGCCCGTGGGAATGAGCTCGTCGTCGGCAGGAGTAAACTTGTCGGCATTTATCTTTAAAATGTGGTTATAAACGGTTTTGGTTGCGTCTGCATTAAGATTGAAATACAGATGATTTGTAAGGCAAATCACCGTCTTTTTATCGCTCACTGCGTCATAATCAATAATGAGTGATGAGTCCTTTAAGCTGTAGCGTATTTTGGTATAAAGTGCGCCGGGAAAGCCGTTTGAGCCGTCGGGAGAAATAAAAGTAAACTCTAAAAAATCATCTCCAAATGCGCTTAATTCCCAAAAATTATCGCGAAACTCATTGTTGCCGTGCAGCATATTATTACCGTCGTTACAGGGGATTTGATACCTTACGCCGTCAAGCACGAAGGTTCCCCTTTTAATTCTGTTTGCGTATCTGCCGATAGCCGCGCCCTGATTGTCCGTAAGGCGCGCATAGTCCTCTGCGGTTTTGAAGCCTACCGCGATATCGCCTAATTCACCGTTTCTGTCAGGTGTGTAAAGCTCGGTTATAGTCGCGCCCAAATCCATAGCCTTTAGCTTTATGCCGTCAGCCTCAATGGTGTATTCATAAACATTTCTGCCTTTTACCGTTCCGAATAATTCTTTTTGCATAGCTATTCTCCTAAATAATCCGTAATCATTAATATTATACTATATATGCGAGGTTATTACAACAAAAAGTGCCGAAGATAATTCTTCGGCTTAATATTATTCAAATACGCTTTCGATTAACTTCTCACATTCCTCGGGACTGTAGCGCCAATAGTCAATATGCTCTGTATTTACAAAATATCTTAGCGGCTCGTGCGCAGTGTTTTCCGAAAAAGAATCAATAACGCTTAATTTGATTTTCATTTTTTCTTTGATTATCGTTTTTATATATACCGAAACCGCCTGCCCCGCCCTCAGCTCGGGGTTATATTCGGCAAGCCCTGCAAGATTAGGCGTAAGCTCTATAAAAACTCCGTAGCTCTCTACGCTCCTGACTATTCCTCTGACTGTTTCTCCGATATTAAATCTTGCTGCGTTTTCCTCCCATGTTCCAAGCAGTTCGCGCATTGAAAGGGTGATTTTTGAACTGTCCTTGCTTTTAACCGCCGCCCTTACAATTTCCCCCTCTCTGACTCTCTGAGAGGGATATGAAATCCTTGAAACCGAAAGCATATCAATCGGGATAAGTGAATTTATACCCGCGCCTATATCCACAAACGCGCCGAAGCGTTCAAGGTGAGTGATTTTTGCTTCAATAATATCGCCGCATCTCAAAGCTGATATGTACTCCTCGGCACAGCTTTCCTGCACGGCTTTTCGCGAAAGCACAGCGTAAGAAGTACCGTTTTGAGCCTTTTCAAAGGAGGTTATTATAAATTGCACCGGCTTCCCGACCTTCGAAATAAGAGCTATGTCCTTTGTTTTTCCGCTTTCTATTCCCAACGCGCCTTCATCTCTCGGGATAATGCCCTTCATTATTCCTAAGTTTATATGCAAATTGTGCTCCTTATCGCACATTTCGCAAACGCCTTCAAGCACCGTCCCTTTTTCGTAAGCTTCCTCCAAAGCAGCCCTGCTCTGAAGGGTGCTGACATTTGAAGGCGACGAGAGCAGCTTGCCCTCATAATAGTATTTCTTCATTTTATCCTCCTGCCATAATTTTTAATTTTTGTCTCATATTAATGTTATGAGCGGAAAAATAAATTTATTAAAAAAGTTTACACGCCCTTGCTTTAGTGTTATAATATATTATGATTAATATAAAATAATATAATATAGAGGGTTTTTATGGATTTTAAAGTCGGCGATATAGTTAGAACAAAAAAGCCCCATCCGTGTGGATGTGACAAATGGGAAATCACAAGAGTCGGAATGGACTTTAAAATGCGTTGTCTCGGCTGCTCGCATGAGGTTATGCTACCGAGAAAAAAAGCCGAAAAGTCGATTAAAGCAATTGTAAAATAAGCGGAGAAAATATGATAGATAAACTCAAGGGAATAGAAAAAAGATTAATAAAAGTGAACGAGCAGCTTTGCGACCCCGAGGTTGTAAGCGATATAAAGCAATACCGCTCGCTTATGCAGGAGGCGAAGAGGCTCGAGCCTATTGTTGAAAAATTCGGCGAATACAAGGCTGCCGAAAGCAATATCGCGGAGGCTGACGAAATACTCGGCGACTCCTCGGCTGACAAAGAATTAAAAGATATGGCTTTTGAAGAAAAAGAAGCTTCAAAAGAAAAAATAGAAACAATCAAAGAAGAGCTGAAGGTTCTTTTGCTTCCCCGCGACCCCAACGACGATAAAAATGTTATAGTCGAAATCAGAGGCGGCGCAGGCGGCGAGGAAAGCGCACTTTTTGCAGGCACACTTTACAGAATGTATACCATGTACGCCGAAAGCAAGGGCTTTAAGCACGAGGTTTTGTCGGCGCAGGAAACCGGACTCGGCGGCTTTAAGGAAATATCCTTTTCCGTTTCGGGCGACGGCGCATATTCAAGATTCAAGTTTGAAAGCGGCGTTCACCGTGTGCAAAGAGTTCCGGAGACAGAGTCGCAGGGCAGAATTCACACCTCAACCTCAACCGTTGCCGTACTCCCCGAGGCTGAAGAGGTCGACATTGAAATTAATCCTGCAGACCTGCAAATTGACACTTACCGTTCCTCGGGTGCGGGAGGACAGCATGTTAACAAAACCGAAAGCGCAATAAGAATTACGCATTTGCCCACGGGTACGGTCATTGAGTGTCAGGACGAAAGAAGCCAACACAAAAACAAGGAAAGAGCTATGAAAATTCTGCGCTCAAGAATACTTGAGCAGGAAATGGAAAAGCAAAACGCCGAAATAGCCGGCGACAGAAAAGCGCAGGTCGGAACAGGCAACCGAAACGAAAGAATAAGAACCTACAATTACCCTCAAGGCAGAGTCAGCGACCACAGAATAGGGCTTACTCTTTATAAGCTTGAGCAAATTTTAAACGGAGATTTAGACGAAATTATTGACGCTCTAATCACTGCTGACACAGCACAGAAACTCCAGGCGTCGTCGAAGGATAGTGACGAATGAACACTAAGATTTTCACAAAAAATGAGCTGAGCGAGGCTGCCGCTATGATTAGAAACGGCGGTATTGTGGTTATGCCCACCGAAACGGTTTACGGGCTTGCCGCAAATGCCTTTGACGCTGAAGCGGTTGAAAAAATATTTGCCGCAAAAGGCAGACAGGCAGATAATCCGCTCATCGTTCACATCGCCAACAACAGCGATTGGGAAAAGCTCGTTGAAGAAATACCCCAAAAAGCAAGGCAGCTTGCCGACCGTTTTTGGCCCGGACCTCTCACAATAATATTGAAGAAAAAGCCTATAGTCCCCGATATTGTAAGCGGCGGACTTGATACCGTTGCGGTCAGAATGCCGAAAAACAAAATTGCTTTCAGATTTATCAGAGAATGCGGCTGTCCGCTTGCGGCGCCCTCGGCTAACCTTTCGGGTTGCCCGAGCCCTACAAAGCTAAGCCATGTAATGAAGGATATGAACGGCAGAGTTGACGGTATAATCGAAGGCGGCGACTGTATGGTAGGGCTTGAATCTACGGTTATTTCTCTCGCAGGCGACAAGCCGATTATCCTTCGTCCCGGCAGAATTACCGCGGCGCAAATCGCAAAGGTTATCGGAGAGGTTGAAATTCATCACGCCGTTACAGGCGACCTTGCGGACGGTGAAAAAGCCGCGTCGCCCGGAATGAAATACAAGCACTATGCGCCGAATGCGGCTGTCACCATAGTCGACGGCGACGACAACGAATATATCGACTTTATAAAAGCTAATGCGGATGACAAAACTGCGGTTATTTGCTTTACGGAAATGACGCAAGCGCTTTCCGATTACAATATCTTTCCGCTCGGCGCGCGCGAGGACAGCATTGCACAATCTAAACGGCTGTTTGATGTTTTAAGGGCGGTTGACGACGCCGAACTTGAAAAAGCATACGCGCCCATGCCCTCGGCTGAAGGCGTAGGGCTTGCAGTTAACAATCGCCTCTTAAGAGCGGCAGGATTTAATGTTATAAAACCAAGTGAAAAAGATGAAAACGCTGCCGAAGAGCCGACTGAAAGGGTTGAAACGGGAGAATCGCTTGAAGAAGCGAACGAAGCGGAACCCACAGCCGAAACGCACGAAGCGTTGCAAGAGCCTGATGAACAGGCACAGCAAGCCTCTAAAGAAGAAAAGCCGAGCCTTACAACTAAAAAGGCAGTAAAGGATAAAAAGCCCGACGCTCGTCCGAAGCCCGAACCGAAGAAAGAGGAACAGACCGAGGATGACGATACGGTGCAGGTTATCGGACTTGGCGAAAACGGCGAAATACTCGGAATGACTACCGAATATGAAGCTATGGAGCCTGAATTTGACACGGAGCCTGAAGCTCAAACCGAGCCGGAACCCCAACCCGAGCAAACGGCTGCTGCCAAAGAAAAGAAGAAGGGCAAAAAGTACCGCAAAAACAAGAAAAAGCAAAGAAGAGAACAGCAAAAGGAGCAAAAAGAGCAAAAAGAGGATAGCGATAAAGAAAAAGTAGAAGAGGATATACTCGATTTTGAAGTAAATAATACTACTGACGAGCCTGATTTCGAGCTCTTAAACGAAAAGCTTGAAAAGGAAGAGGACGCGACAGATGATTTGACGCTTAGTTCTCTTAATGAAATCACCCTTTCGGCTGACTTTAACGATGATTTCAGCAAAGAAATAAGCGAAAATATCGTTGTAATAGATCCTTCGGAAGAAAAAAATCCGCTCAAAATGATTTCGGATGTATTTTTGAATAACAGCGAGTCCGATGAGCGAGAAGCAGAAGACTCGCTTGACAATGCAGCTGAAACGCCGGAGGAAAACATCGACTCGGCACCCAAAAGGCATAAAAAAGGCTTTTTCAAAAAGTTTTTTGTTAAGCGCCCTGCAAAGCAGGAGCAAGAAATAGCCGAGCCGGCACTTCAACCGACCAAGCCTTTTGAAAACAAAGAAACGAATAAAGAGCAGAAAGATAAGACTGAGCCTGTAAAGGCTGAGCCTGAGAAAAACGAACCCGAGAAAGATAAAAACAAGAAAAAGGAGCCTGAGAAAAAGGAATCTGTAAAGCAGAAGTCCGAAAAAAAGGAACCCGAGAAAGATAAAAACAAGAAAAAGGAGCCTGAAAAAAAGGAGCCTGTAAAACAGAATACCGAAGCGCAAAAGCCAGAAGAGCAGAAGCGAGCAGAAGAGACTCCGAAAAAAGAAAAGCTCAAAATGCAGCTTTTAAAAAGAAAGCATCAAAAAAAGGAAGAGCCTAAAACGCAAGAGCCTAAAAAGGACGCTGCTAAAAATGAGCCAAAAAAAGAAAAACCCGTAAAACAGGAAGTCAAGAAAGCGGAGCCTAAAATGGAGCAGGCAAAAAAGCCCGAACCGTTGAGCGCGGACAAGCAAGGCGCAACCACGCTTTCTAAGAATTGGAAATATAATCCCGAAAAAAAGGCAAAAGACTCTCACCCGCAAGTAAAGGAGGAGAGCTTTGAATCTGAAATCAGCGCACAAGAGGTCAAGTTTGAAGCTATTTCTTACGAAAAATTCAACAAGCCTCTGACTGCCGATAACAAAAAGAAGAACGGCAAAAAAAATCAAAAGCCGAAAGTCAACGAGCTTTCATCTCAATTAATTAAACAACAAAACGCTGAACCAGAAACTGAAGCAATCGCCCGCGAGCTTAAGGAAAAAGACATCCTTGATATTAAGTTAGATGTTAAAGAGGAGCGTCCCGAGAACATACTCAAGGAGGATGCAAATATCGAGGACACCGTAGGAAACATCAAAAAAGTTGAAGGGATAAAGGTCATAGGCGTAACGGGCAAAACGGGTGCCGGCAAGGGCGTTGTAACGAGAAATCTTGCTCAAAACAAAAAGGATACCGCATTGATTGACGCCGACAAGCTCTATCACGCGCTGCTTAAAAAAGAAAATATGGAAGTGAGCATAGTGTTTGCTTTCGGACGCAGCGTAGTTGGCGAAAACGGCGGCATTGACCGCAAAAAACTTGCGGCGGTTGCTTTTTCAAGCGAGGCAAACATAAGAAAGCTGAACAGAGCAACTCATCCTTATGTTGCAAAGGAAATAACGGCGCTTATTGAGGACTCAAAGAAAAACAATATAAAAACTATTTATCTTGACGCTCCTACTCTTATTGAAAGCGGACTTTACAGAATTTGCGATGAAATAATATTTGTTAAATCTCCCAAAAATGTCCGCAAAAAGAGAATAATGAAACGCGACTCGCTCACAAGCGAAGAAGCTGAGCAGAGAATGAGATTTGAAAAGAACGACAGGTTCTATTTAAAATACGCAAATAAAGTAATTGAGAATTAAGGAGAATAAAATGCACGCTAAAGAACTTAAAGAAAAGCTGTTCAATAATTTTCCAAACGGCTACAAAAAATTTGAAGAAAGCGAAATAAAGGCAGCCGACGACTATTCGGCGGGCTATATCGACTTTTTAAACAATTACAGGACTGAAAGGGAGTGCGCCTTTTGGGCTGAAAACATTTTAAAGGCTAACGGCTTTAAAGCTTTTGACCCGACAGCAGTCTATAAAGCCGGCGACAAAGTTTATAAGATTCAGCGCGGCAAGGCTGTTATGGCAGCTGTTATCGGTAGCGAGGGACTTAAAAACGGCGTTAAAATTGCCGCGGCTCACATTGATTCTCCCCGCCTTGATATCAAGCCCAATCCGCTTTATGAAAGCGACGAAATGGCTTACCTTAAAACCCATTATTACGGCGGAATTAAAAAGTACCAATGGACTGCTATACCGCTTGCTCTGCACGGTGTTATCTGCAAAACCGACGGCGAAACCATAACCGTGAACATCGGCTCGGACGCAGGCGACCCGCAGTTTGTTGTTACCGATTTACTGCCTCACCTTTCGCAGGAGCAGATGAAAAGGAACGCTTCTCAAATCGTTAAAGCGGAGGAGTTAAATCTGCTTATCGGCTCGGCTTCCTTTAAAGACGACGAGGAAAGCGAGCTTGTTAAGCTCAACATTTTAAATATTTTATATGAAAAATACGGCATTACCGAAAGAGATTTCCTCTCTGCCGAGCTTTGCGCTCTGCCCGCTTGGGAGGTGCGCGAAATAGGCTTCGATCGCTCACTTATCGGCGGATACGGTCACGATGACAAGGTTTGCGCTTATCCCGCAATCACCGCTCTTTTAGAGTGCAACGAGCCGAAACAAACCTGCATAAGCGTGCTTGTTGACAAGGAGGAAATCGGCTCGGAGGGTAACACGGGTATGCAGGGCGAATTCTTAAGATACTTCATCGCCGACCTCGCAAAAGCCGAAGGACTTGAGGCGCGCGATGTTATAAGAAAGTCCACCTGCATTTCGGCAGATGTTAACGCGGGCTTTGACCCGACTTTCCCCGATGTTTTCGAGAAAAACAACTGCGCTTTTGTTAACAAGGGCATTTGCGTTACAAAGTACACAGGTTCGGGCGGCAAATATTCCTCTAACGATGCGAGCGCAGAATTTATGGCATATATTAAGAAGATTTTTGATGATAACGGCGTGCTTTGGCAAATCGGCGAGCTCGGCAAAACCGACCTCGGCGGCGGCGGCACGGTTGCAAAGTATATTTCAAAATTAGATATTGAAACCGTTGATGTCGGCGTTCCCGTGCTTTCAATGCACTCGCCTTTTGAAACAATTTCAAAGCTCGACCTCTACTGCGCACACAAAGGCTTTAAGGTTTATTTTGAAAATTAAAAAGGTATAAACAACTTAGTTAAAAAGAAGTAAAAGCGATGCTTCCGTTTGGAAGCATCGCTTTTTAGTGTTTGATTTTTAGTTGGTTACTATTGCTTTAGTGTCGCTCCAGGGTCCCATTACAAGGTTGCCTTTATCGTTATAGATGTATTCTCTTACTCGAACATAATACCTCTGTGCCGACGCACCGTTTAATTCTTTTTTGTCTCCAAACTCTTCAAAGGTTTTCGCCCAGTGAACACCGTTGCTTACAAATTTATTATTGTCGCTCACCTGTATCTGGTGAAAAGCCTCTCTGTTCATCTTGATTGTGAAATCGCCGAAATAATCGCCGTGCGAAAGCTTAATTACAGGCTTATTCGGTTTTGTGTATCCCCAATAATAAGGAGTTCTTGAGCCGTCGTTATAATAAATCTTGCCTTTGACTTTTTTATAAGTAAACACTCTGATTCCTACATCTACATCCTTTGCGGTTGAGCGGGGAATGATAAGAGAATTGCCGGTTGTAAACTTATATTTTTTCCACTTTTTAGTTTTGTAATTATATCTGTCAACTCTGTAACCGCTTATATTTTTAACCTTGCTCCAAGCAAATTTTACCGAGGTTGCAGAATACGGAACAGATTTGATTGTACCTACAGCCTTGGGTCTTATCTGGAAGGTCTTTTTAACGGTACCCTTGTAGTTTCCTTTAAATTTAATAACTGCAGTATATGTGCCGACCTGCTTATGACCGCCCGATACCTTAATGGTATAATCAACATTCTTTCTAAATGCAGTCATCTTTTTCCATGTATAGTATTCTTGCTCATAAGAATCCCATTCTTTTACCGTTTTGTAGTAATACGGCGTGGGCACTATCGGCTTACCGCTATAGGTGTGAACTGTGCGGAAACCGCATTTTTTTATTCCTTTCGGAGCTATTTTAAATTGCTTAACCAGCGCGCAGCTCTTGTCGTACCACATACTGTTAAATAAAACTTTAATTGTTCCCTTACCGGCATTTGTGTTTTTTCCGTAGGAAACGGCAATATCTGTTGCCGGAATTTTATGTCCGCCGGCATCCACTACGCTCGGCTTCGGCTTAATCGCAGAGCCTTTATATGTGTAGGAGGAAGCCGAAAGGTTAACGCGGTAAGGCTTATAAATGGTTTTAGAAAACTGAACGGAGCACTGAGAACAGTTGATTTTAAGAGAGCCGTTAGCGTTTTTTGTTGCCTTTTTTAAAGACTGAGTATAAAGTTGATGTCTGCAGCTTTCGCTTCGAGCGAGAACAACCGTAAACGAGCCTTTAATGCTTGAAGAATAGTAATATGCTTCAAGATAATAAGTTGAGCCGGCATATAAATAAGCTTGAATAGAGAAGTTTCTGTCGTAACCGCTGTCATCGTCGCTTGCAACGCTATCCCATGAATTGTCATAGATATAAGCCTTGGTGTCTGCGTTTGAAACTGAAGTGAAGGTATAATTACCTGTGTAAGACGGCACGAACTTGAATATTATTGAGTCGTTCGCGTTTTTAATGTTTGCGCTCCTAATCGAATTGGCGGTGATCGACGGATAAGTCGTAGTCGCCTCGGAAACTGTTGAAAGCATTGCAAACATACTTGCAAAGATAACAACAGCAAGAATAGCGCTTAAAACTCTTTTCATTTTCTTTTCTCCTTTTACGAATAAAAAATATACGAGCCGCTAATAAAACCTTTTTGAATTTATTAGCAGAAGCCTATTTTTATTATATACTATTTTGTATTTTTTTTCAATAAAAAATCTTGATAACTATAATTCAGACGAAATCGAAGATTTTGAGTGGTTCCGAGAGCTTTGTTTTTGCTTATGCTTTTTACACAAATCATAAGTAAAAATAGGTAAAAACCGAAACTCCGAATTGTTTTGAAATTTAACTTTCGGAACTTGGGTTTTTACCTATTTTATGTGCTTTTCATTGACAAACGAACTCTCGGTGTGGGGGAGGTCAATCCCCCACACCATAAATGGAGTTCATTTTTTAGGTCGTTTACTTATTGTGTAAACCTTTTCCCTTAAACTTAAGACAGTTAGATATTTTCTCTTCTCTTTTTAAGGGAAATAAATGCGATACCAAGTGAGGAAACAAGAATTACGCTCATTACGATTAATGTAGCAGTATCGCCTGTTCTTGCAGTCCTGGAGTAGCGTCTGCTATAGGACTCTTTCCTCTTTTGGGTTTCTTCCTTGCTGCTCTTCTTAGTTGCATCAATTCTTCTGCAACCGTCTTCGAGAGCCTTAAGATGAGCTGCCATATCATTTACTTCATCCTGTGAAGTGAATGTTGTGTCATAAATCTCATCAATATAAGCCTTAACGAGCTTAAGGTCATCCTTATTATACTTGCCAGTCTTAACCATCTGGTTGTAACGAGCAACAAGTGCATTGATTTCGCTCATATCGGGAGTGAAATCAGTTACAGGAGTATAAATAGCTGTGTAAACCGCATCAGCAGTTGCTGCAACAACAGTCTTATCCCAACCGTCAAATCTGTAGGTTGTGTCGCCATCTGTGAAGGATTTAACATCGGGTTCTACAGGCATTTCGCCGTAAACTACGGACTGCTGTACATCTGTAAGCTTGCCATCCTTAACATCAGCTACGGAGGTAGCATATCTGAATGTAACAGTTACATTCGGCATTTGCTCTTGGCTATACTCTGCAGTATATTCCTGAGGACCTTCAACGGGACCGAATTCAGGAGTCCAATGATCAAATGTATACTTAATGCCGTTTTCGATGTAAGTCGGAACTTCAGGAGGAGTTTGCGGCAATGCGCCGTAATTAACAGCCTCTGTAGCCTGACCGCCGTGATACTTGTAAGTTACAGTATACTGTCTTGTAGCTTCATTGAAAGTTGCGGTGTAATCCTGATCGCCTGTAACCTTAGCTACTGCAGGAGTCCACTCTTTGAATGTGAATGTCTTATCAACTGTGGGCGCCTTGGTAGGATTAGCAGGAAGAGTTACATCATCGTTGTACTTATAGGTACTGTCTGTTGCAATAACAGAACCGTCCTCATTAAGGAATCTGATAGTGTAAGTCTTGTACTGCGGATTAGCAAGAGCGTCGTTAATTCTCTGAGTTGCCTGATTTACTTCGTCCTGACGGCTTCTGCCAAGACCCTGGTCAACATTCTGATTCAATGCATCCTGAACGCCGTTAACATAATCATCAGTGTAAATCTTATCAGCATCGGGATTATTAACAACATTGTTTGCAGCTGTTACTGCAGCTGTGTTGTCATCATAGTTCGCACCGATAGGACCAACCTTTGTGTAGTTAGCATAGAATTTACCATTCTGAGTTGCAGTTGCGGGAACTTCAACAGGTGTACCGTCTTGATCTGCCCAACCGTTCGGTGTGTAATCATAATCGCCTTCGGAGTACGGACCATAGCTCGGAGCTACGATTTCATCGCCATATTCCTTAATCTGCGGATCGCCTTGCTCATAATCATGTGAATAGAATGTAATTGTAAACTGGTTCTTCGCCATGTTAAGAGCATTAATAAGGTTCTGAGTTGCAGTATTTACATTGTTCTGCTGGCTCGGCAACGGATTTGTTGCAAGAAGATCCTGAGCTGTGGTAAGTGCTCCCTGTAAAGCATTTCTCGAATTCTCAGTGTACTTATCAGCATAGTTATCCTCTGCCTGTTTAGCCTGTGCATCAGCGATAGCCTGCTCAAGAGCGGTTGTAATAGCGCGCTTCGGTGTACCGTCATCATAAATAGCGTTATAAACCTGGTTAGCGCCATCTACTGCTACGATAGAGGGTTCCCATCTTACGAATGTGTAGGTGTAATCCTGAGTTTCATAAGTATTTTTGAATTCTGCAGGAACTTGAGGTGTAGCACCGTCAGCCCACTGAGTTGTTTTTGTCTGCGGAGTTTCGTTGTCACCCTTCCAGTTGAAGGTTACATCAAACTCTTGAGCGTCCTTAGGAGTAAGAGCTGATGCTGCTGCATTAACTCTGTTTGTAAGAGCGTCAATTGCGTCCTGCTGTGAAGCGGGGAACTGAGCGCCCTGCTCAAGGTAAGGAGCTGCTTCTTCAAGAACTGCATTAAGAGCTGCTACGCCATCATCTTTCCAATCAGTGCCGTTATCTCTCTTATTAATAGCGGCTGCTACTGCCTCCTGGAGATCAGCTGTGCTTGCAGCATCGCCCTTCTTATAAGTAGCTTCAAACTGGTCGTTAGCCTTTGCTGTTTCGGGAACATCCTTGTTCCAGCCGTCAAATGTCCAAGTGAAGCCTTGGTCATCGGTATAAGGAGCAACCTGAGGAGCGGTTACAACATCGCCGTACCTGTACGGCTGTTCGATACCGCTAGGAGCGTCGTGAGTATAGAATGTAAGGGTAATCTCCTTAAGATCCAATGCATCTATTGCTGCTTCAATTCTGTCAGCCATAGCGTCAACTCTTGCCTGATCGCTCTTCGGAAGATTTCTTACAACTTCATTGATAGCATCAGTAAGCGCCTGAATTGTTTCGGGCTTATATTTATCAGCAAATTCATCCTCTGCCTGCCTTGCTTCAGCTGCTGCAATAGCTGCATCAACTCTATCATATTCTGCTTTTAATTCCGAGCGTTTGAACTGAGCCGTGTAAGTTGCGGGCTCGGTTGCTTCTGCAAATGCAGGTGCCCAACCGGTAAACTCGTAATGTGTATCGCCTTCATCGTAACTCTGAACTGTGGGAGCATCCGCAAGAGTTACCATATCGCCGTAAGGCTTATCAATCTCGGAAACTGTTTGATCGTTAACAACGAATTTAACCTTAACTGTTACCGCTTCCTCACGATACTGAGCTGTATAAGTAGCATCAGCGGTTGCTTCGGGAAGTCTGGAAGCGTCGCCGTAAACAACGCCTGTTTCCGCTTTCCAGCCTGTGAAGATATACTTGGTCTTATGGTCAGCCGAGAAGTAATCATCTTCAGCGCCATTAGGAAGCTGAGGCTGAGCATTCGGAGCTGTAGTAACATCTTCGGTCTTAGCGCCTTTCTGCCAGTTAAATGTAATGGTGTAGTCGCCTTGAGGCTGCTTGGGAGTAAGGTTTTGCATTGCTGATTCTATTGCTGCAAGTGCATCAGCAACTTCTACCTTGTTCGGCTCATCTTTTTCAAGAACGGTCTTTGCATTTGCAAGAGCATCCTGCAATGCATTCCAAGCGCCGGGAACTAATTCATCATAATCTTCCTGAACAAGACCCTTGTCTTCATTGTATGCTGCTGCTAACGCGTCTGTATTAACAGCCTTTTTCTGATACTGAGCAGTATAGGTCTGAGTTGCGGGAGTTTCCGGAACTGTAGCGGGAACTTCGGGAGACCAACCTGTGAATTCATAATCGTATTCATTAGTGCTGTAATCAGCCTCGGAGTTTGCCGGAACAGTTAAATCAGCACCGGGCTCGTAGTCAACTTCGCCTGTTGTCTTATCAATTTCCGAACCTTCTTCACCGGTCTTCCAGTTAAATGTAACTTTAACTGTTGTGGGCTGAACGGGGTCTGTGGGTAACTGATCATCAAGAACTACATCAGTTACATCGCTAACGCCTTCAGAGCCTGAAGAAGCATAAGCAGCCTTCTTGATAGAAGGTGCCTGACAGCCTGTGCCGTCTGTGCTCAAAAGCTCGCTCTGAGGAACGATGCTGATAGCATTTCTGACTTCATCCCAAGTTTTACCGTCAACAACCTTTAAATACATAGTCATAATGGGAGTCATAACATTTTCATGTTCCCAAATAAGACCATTCATATCGAAGCATTCCATCTTAGCATACATAATGCCTGTGGCATTGTTATAACTTACCGAAGCGGATGTAATGCCGTAAGATTTATCGACAAAATCCTCTTCATCAGCGTCGTATGCGGAAAACGAATTTGCTTCCATTGCCAAATTGTTTTTGGCTGCATTTTTGTTCCAAGCATAGCTCGGAGCACTGCTGGCGTTGTCTTTCACCATCTGAAGTCTGGACTCACCTTTTGATGACTTCGCCATGCTTACAGGTTCAAGCACGCTTGTATCAATTTTGAGTACCTGTGCAAGTGTGACAATCGCTTTTTGTGTGTCTGTTGTCATGCCGGTATAATCCACTGCTGCCTGGAAAACAACCTTGATGCAGTTTTTGTCTGCATAACCTGCTTCGGTCGCTTTAGTCAACACTGTATTATACTTGACTTGTTCGCCTACACTCTCAGCTGTATAACCTGCATTACTTAAAATAAGCTGCGCAGGAATCATTGTAAAAATCATTACAACTGCAAGTGCAAGGCTTAACACTTTTTTGACCTTCATAATTTACCTCCATATGAATTTTCTATATTAACCCTTGTCAAGGGATTAATAACTAATTTAATTTTCTCTTCTTTATAATAATTATTAAAACAATTACTATTGCCGCAATTAAAACGGCTATTGCAACATATACCCAAACGCCTGTTTTGCCCTTTGAAGCTGCGGAAGAGCTTTCAGAGGACGCAACCTCGGGGAACTCCTTTTCAAGCTCGGTTTTAGCTTTTACAAGCTGTTTGAGAGCCTCCGCCTTTTGAGCTTTAGTTGCGTTTTTATCGGATAAAGCCTTCTCGGCATTTTCGAGCGCCTTTTCATAGGTTTTATATGCCTTGGAAGCTTTAACCTTATCGGACAGGTTGAGATTTTTATCATCCTCAACCATTTTTTTGATATTAGCTTCAAGCTCTTTTTCGCTCATTTTATCAATGGCTTCATCCGTGAGCGCTGCTTTAGGTTGAGCAGACTCGGAGGAAGCGGCTGCGGCAGAGGTTGAACCTGCAGTGGTTTCTGCCGAAGCGGAAGAGGTTGAAGGAGCGGTAGTAGCTTTTGTAGTTTCCGCCGACTTTTCGGTGGTCGGTTCCTCGGGAGCAGATTTATCAATCAGAGAGGAATCAACCTCGAGCCGGTTATCGTTTACCACTGCTCCGCCCTCGGTTGTTGAGCTTATTTCGCCGCAATAAACCGCCTTTGAAGGGCAGGCTTTGCCTTCTCCCTCGCTGTTATCCATTGTTCTTATTGCGGAAGCGGGCACTTTATCCGCCTTAGATTTAAGATAAAATGTAGCTACTTCGGTTTCGCCCTTGAGCCTTATACCGCTTATAGTCATACCGCACATAAAAATATACATATTTTTAGTTGCGGAATTATATGAAGCTATACTTAAGCCCTTCATTCCGCCAAAGGATTCTTTTTTCGCTCCGATTTTTGAAGCGGAAAAAGCAAAGTTAGCGCCTAAGTTTGAAGCTTCCTTCTTATAATTATCGGTAATAACCGCACCGCTTTTTGACACTAAATCAAAATAGTCGGTATTAACAACCAAGGTCGTGCCGAAGGTGGTTATAAGCTGCTTCTCATCGGTAGTGCAAAGGACTCTGACGAGCACATTACCCGGCTTGTCGCTTGCATCTACCGAGGAAACCTCAAATTTAAATGTAGTTTTATCTGCAAAGGTATTGTCTGCACTTGCCGGCACCGAAACAGCTGCCAAAAGCAATATTGCAATTAAAAGCACAGATAAAAATTTAAAATGTTTCATTAAAAAACCTTATTTCTAACTAATTATGCTAACAAATCCAAAACCTGATCCGCTGCATTGGTATTTGCATTCATAAACGGAATTGTGTTTGCAGCGTCCATAATATCAATG
>CADBNM010000018.1 GCA_902796055.1 Oscillospiraceae bacterium | reverse complement strand
TTTTTTGTTCATTTTATTATTCCTCCAAATTTTTATTACCAAAGGCATAGCCTTTTAGTTATACATAGTTTTTGCTTCATCCCAAAGCTTGTCTAATTCTTCAAGTGAAGCTTCTTTCATATTTATTCCTCGCTCTTTTGCGAGGTTTTCAACTATACTAAATCTTAAAATAAACTTATTTGTAGCGAGATTCAATGCTTCTTCCGAGTCAGCGTCAATAAATCTTGAAGCATTAACACAGCTGAATAACAAATCGCCCAATTCTTCAATTTGTTCGGCTTTAGATTTATTTTCAATCGCATCGACGAGTTCATAACACTCACTGCGGATTTTTTCAATGGCACCTGAAACATCATCCCAGTCAAAGCCTATTTTTGCGGCCTTGCCCTGCACCTTCTCGGCTCGCATGAGCGCCGGCAGTTCCTTCGGCACACTGTTCATTGCCTCAGTAACGGTTTTTTGCCCTTTTGTTTTCATTTTAACACTGTTCCAGGTTTCTAAAACCTGTTCGGAATTATCACAGTGTTCATCACCGAAAACATGCGGATGGCGAATAATAAGTTTCTTGCACAAATCATCAACTATATCATTATAGTCAAAGTTACTTTGCTCTGCCTCCATTTGAGCATGTAGAGCAATTTGCATTAAAACATCGCCCAACTCTTCCCTAAGCATTTCGGAAGAATTTTTGTTAATTGCTTCAACAACTTCGTATGTTTCTTCAATAAAATTCTTCTTAATGCTGTCGTGAGTCTGTTCCCTGTCCCAAGGGCAGCCATCGGGCTGTCTTAAAAGATAAATAATACTAATTAAATCTTCTGTATTATATCTTTCTTTAAACTCAAAACCTTTAATCATACCTAAATACTATTTTAACCTAAAACATGCAGTTTTTCAAGTACTTTAGCGATTTTTTCGCCGGCAGGAAGCATTAATATATCCTCTTTTGAGAGCGCCTTTAATATAAGAAGCGCAATAACATATATAATACCGGCAGAAGCAATTGCAATACAGGTAGTAATATTTGCAGAGAGAGAAATCCTTTGAGCAACTAACTTATATGTTCCCCAAGCGGCAACCCCTGAAAATACAGAAGCAATAATTGGTTTAATTGCCACTGAAACAAAGTTGATTTTAACCTTAGTATATTTTATTAAGAATATCAGGTTGACTACAACCGATATTGAATAACAGGCAACTGTGCTTATCGCTGCACCTTTAATATTAAACTGAGGTATACCGACTAAGATATAATTCAAAATAATTTTTACTGCGCAGGCACAGCCAAAAGAAATTGCCGGTATTTTTGCTTTTCCGATTGCCTGAAGCAAAGTCGTTATTGGAGACGAAAGCGCATACAGGAAAAGAGAAAAGCCGAATATTACAAGTATATCACTACACATATAAGGAATATCAGGCTGTTTGCCTCCGTAAAGCAATTGCAGTATAGGCTGAGAAAGCACCGCCATGCCGATACCGGCAGGCATAGCAATAAGCATACAAATCCTCAAAACAGACTCAATGCTTAGCTTAATATTTTTTCTATCGTTAACCGCCCAATACTGAGCAAGTGCAGGCAAAGAGCTTACGCCAAGTGTAAGAGTGATCTGCGGAACCATATTCCTTAAGGTCTCATCAACATCAAAGCAGCCGTATAGATAAACATTTAATTTATCCGTACCTTTCGGTATAAAAGGATACATTTTCCTGATTATGTCCTCGCCGGAAGCAACGGCAACAGCAAGCCTGTTTTGCACGGTTGCAGCGTCAATAAGAGTTGCAACATTCGAGATAAGCGAAGTGAATACAATAGGAATTGCTAAAGCTATAAGAGATTTTAAAATAGCTTTGTCACTTTCAGCCTGAGGAGCAAGATATAATTCTTCCTCGGTAAAGCCGTATCCGCTTATTTTCATTTTAATAAACAGATATAGCTGACTGCCTACCGTTCCCGCAGTAACGCCTAAAATAGCTGCTGAAGCCTCAATAGGATACATAACCTCAGGTTTGGTTATTCCGTGAGACGCGCAGTATTTAATAGCCAAATAAGTAAAAGATAAACCGAACACAAGCTTTACCAATGATTCAACAACCTGTGAAATAGCGGTTGGAATCATATTTCTCATGCCCTCATAATATCCCCTGTATGCACTCATTATACAGCAAACTAATATAGCGGGTGCTATGCAAAGAATAACAGGAAGCGCTTCCGGAGCCTTAGCAATATATTTACAATATGGGTAAGCAATTGCTGCAAGCAAAACAGTACCTGCAGTGCCCGTCACAAGAAAAGCTTTAAGAGATACTTTGAAAATACTTTTAACATTATTGTATTTCTTTAAAGCCATATTCTCGGAAATAAGCTTTGAAACGGCAACAGGAAGTCCTGCCATGGATATTGACCATATCGGCAGATAAATTTTATATGCAGTTGTATAATAGCCCATACCCGTTCCGCCAATAAAATTTGTTACAGGTATTTTGTAAATCGCACTGATTATTTTAACAATAATAGTTGCAACTACCAATATCAATGCACCGCTTAAAAGGGTTTGGTTTTTTCTTTCTTTAGCCAAGATGGATTCTCCTACAGAAATATATCAGGAGAGTTCTCTCCTGATATGAATAATTAGCTTTTAGCAAGACTTAATAGATGCTTTAAGCTCGTTAATAAGAGCCTGCTTTTCCTCAATTTCATCGTTAAGTAAGTCAATTTCTTCAATATTAGCAGTAAAATCAGGTATATCCTTACCGCCTTTTACCGCATCATAATATTGTTTACCGATAGAAGAAAAGTTATGCTGTTTTTTTCTTTTAATATCCGCAAGCTCTACATTAAGCTTTGAAAACTGATAAATCTCCTGTGATTTTTCAGCAGCAGTTTGAGCAATGTCCTTAGATTTTTCAAGAATATCATCAAAATTAGCCATTTTTTTACTCCTTAGTATTAAAAAATTATATATCTATTTTACCACTTATTTCCTATAAAATCAAGGTTTTAAGCTGTTTTTAAAAATAAATTCATTTAACAGTGAATTTGAGGGAACGGCTTGAACCGGTATTGGTTTGAAGCATTTTATGGAATTAGTTAATTTTAAGGCGTCAGAATAAAAATCCGAATCAGGTGTAATTTCATTTAAGAGCTTCAAAATTGTGTTTTTGTAAACTGAAATCTCGTATAAATGAGTGGAATTTACATTGATGTCGGCATTATCTTTATAAGGAAATAAATACTTCTTTTCGCCGGCTCTAACCTGCTGCCACATTTTATATGTGTTTTCAACCGAGCTTGAACGATACTGATAGTCCCTCATTACCCTGCGGATAAATCTTATATTTCTCTTGTTTAAAATGATATTCATTTTTTTATCATATATTCTTGAAGAAACATTTACAAAAAGGCTCAGCCTGTTGCGCTTAGGAATTAAATTTAAAATTACGGGATTAAGTGCGTGCAAGCCTTCGAACACTACAATATCGCCATCTTCAAGTTTTAGTTTCCAAGTAAAGTCTTCCCTTTTGCCGGTATTAAAATTAAATACAGGCAAATCCGTGTCACAGCGATTAAGAATATTTATAATAGTTTTGTTAATTAGTTTTAAATCAAGCGCTTCCAGAGATTCAAAGTCGGGATTTCCGTTTTCATCAAGTAGAACATCTTCCCTGTTTTTATAAAAGTCGTCTAAAGAAACAGTATGAGTCTTTCTGCCAAGCATATCTAAGCTATCTGCGAGCAAACGCGAGGTAGTGGTTTTTCCTGAAGATGAGGGTCCCGCTAAAAATATAATTTCAATGTTTTTATCCTCATCAATCTTTCTTGCAATAGTAGAAATAATATTTCTGTAGCGATGTTCACATTCATCAATAAACACAGTCGGGTCAGTTTCAATAGAAGTATTTATATATTCTATATAATTGTTAAGCTTAGCCATAAAAACACATCCTAATCCAAGTAGTTTTCTATTAAATGCTTTCTATTAATCATTTCGTCGAAATCTGAAATATATTCAAAAGGATATTTATAGTTATAGATTCTGAAAATTTTTCCGCTTTTTGAATCAATCAGTCTTGTTACGGCTCCGGCACCGGCGCCGAAAACATTTTGAACTTCCTCCATCATAAATATATTGTATTTACACTCCTTGCCTTTTTTCGCCCAACCGACATTTTCAAGATTGCCTATAGATTTTGACTGACGGTACATATAGTAAGGTATATAATTATTGTTAAGCAAAATTTCATAAGCCTTATCAAGCATTTTTTCTGTCTCGGCAACAGTCTTGCCTTTTACTTTATCTCGTGTTATTAAAAATGAGCTTCTTTTTAATGCAAGAGTATGTATAGTTATATTTTCAGCATCTAAGGCTATAGTTTTATTCAGAGAATCAATAAAATCCTCAACTTTTTCGTTCGGCAAGCCTGCAATCAAATCGGTATTAATGTTATCAAAACCTAATTCTCTTGCGATTTTATAAGCATTATAAATATCGGATGAAGTATGATTTCTTCCTATTTTTACAAGTGTTTCATCCTTAAAGGTTTGAGCATTAACGGTTAATCTTGTTATTGGAGATTTCTTAATATATTCAAGTTTCTCCGAATCAAGCGTATCCGGTCTGCCCGCCTCCAAAGTAAATTCACACAATTCAGTTAAATCAAAATGTTCCTGAATACATTTAATTATATTGTCCAAATGCTCTATGCTCAAAATTGTAGGAGTGCCGCCGCCAATATAAACAGTTTGGAGCGCGAGCTTATGCTGGGTTGCTATTTCCGAAAAAGCCTTAATTTCCTCGCAAAGAAGCCGTACATATTCAGGTATCAATCTTTTTATTGAATCATATGAATGAGATATAAAAGAGCAATATGAGCACCTTGTCGGGCAAAAAGGAATTGAAATATACAAGCTAAATCTGCTTTTATCCGACGAATTTATTATATCAAGCTCGTTGTCGGCGACGCTTTGAACAAGTAAGCATTTTTTCTCATCAATAAACAATTCATTCTTTAAGTATTCTATTGCCTGCTCGCGCGTGTTATTCCTCAAGAGATTAAAAAAAATCTTTGTTGGTCTTACACCGGTTTGTATTCCCCACTTCGGAGAATAATTATAACATTCGCTCAGAAGCAAAAACAAAAGCTGAGAAGCATATAACTCCCCTTCCTTATATAAATCCTCTTTTACGGAAAACTCTTTAGTTTTAGATTTTTTAAAGCTACCTGATGCAAATTCAATTAATAAGATGTACTTATCGGCATTATTTTGCAAATCACATAAAGCATAATCACCGCTGAAGCTGTCAGCGGTTGTATCGTAAACAGTATTGATTTTTACATCCGGGAAAAAAACTCTTAAAAGACTTTCAAGAGCATAATGGTAATCATTGTTATTTAGTATTAAATTCATAATTGAAATAAGGGTTATACTTTTTTTCGCTTGCTAAATCGGTCACTTCCATATGACCCGGAAAAAGATTTAAAGAGTTAAACTGTTTAATTTTATTTATACTTTTAAATATATCGCTTGTTGAACCTGTTGGCAAATCAGTTCTGCCGATTGAACCTTTAAACACAGTATCACCGCAAAAAAGATTGTCACCAAACAAATAACAAACAGAGCCGGAAGTATGCCCCGGAGTTGCGAGGACTTTAATAGCTTTATCTTCAAATTTAATTAACGAATTGTCATCAACCAATTTATCGGGCTCAACAAAATTCTCGGAATTAACGCCATGCATTTTACCGTTCAAAATATTCTCATAATCAGTTTTGCTTATTACAAATTTTGTTTGCGGATATTTTGCTTTAAATTCTTTAGCGCTCAAAACATGGTCATGATGAGCATGAGTTAAGAGCATGTATTTTACATTTATGTGTTCATTATCAATAAAGTCAAAATAAGCACTACTTGCGTTATCAGCTATGTCAACGCAAAATGCATTTTTAGTCTTTTCATTATAAACTATATAGCAATTTGTTCCAATACTTCCAAAAACAAAGCAAACTATTTTCATTTTTTCAATTCCTCGGTGTCAAGTATAATAGTGAACGGGCCGTCATTAAGCAAGCTGACTTTCATATCAGCGCCAAAAATGCCCTTTTGAACAGGCTTTCCTATTAATGCTTCGAGCTGTTCATTAAAATATATGTAAAGCTCATTTGCAAGCTCAGGCGAACCCGAGTAAATAAACGAAGGTCTTCTGCCATGTTTACAATCGGCATATAAGGTGAATTGCGAAACACTCAAAATATCGCCGCTTATATCGTTTAGGGAGAGATTTGTTTTACCGTTTTCATCCTCGAAAATCCTTAAGCCTACAATTTTTTTAGCAAGAAATTCTGCGTCGGATTTGGTATCATTTTGTCCTACTCCAAGTAAAATCAAGTAGCCCTTTTTTATCTCGCCTACTGTTTCACTTTCAACGACAACCGAAGCATTGGAAACTCTTTGTATAACAGCTTTCATCAATGCACCACCCTTTCTACAGATACTACATTATCAATTTTTTTAAGACGAGCCAATAGATTATTTAAGTGATCTGTGTTTTCTACTGTTATTCCTAATGTAACAACGCTGTTTCCGCTTTTGAGCACTCTTGCGCCAACATTTGTTATGCTTATTCTAAGCTCATAGCAAGACTTCAAAATGTCTGAAACCAAATCCTCTCGGTCAATGCAAAAAATTGAAAGCGTAGTATTCAAATCAAATTTAACATCATTATCCCAATAAGCTCTTAACCATCTGCCGGGTTCATCACATTCAGCTAAATCGCGCGGTACATTAGAGCAGTCGCGCTTATGAATTGAAACGCCGTGTCCTCTGGTAATAAAAGCAATAATGTTATCGCCGGGTAAAGGATTACAGCATTTTGAGAGCTTAATCTGGCATTCATCAAGACCTTCAACTATTATACCGTTGTTGTTATTAGAACGCCTTGACTTAATTTGACTATAAGGAACAATGCTTTTATTTTCATTACTGAGCTTGGCATAAAGGTCTTTTATCGAAGGCATTATTCGCTCAATTGTCAAACCACCGTAGCCGATTTTTGCATATAAGTCTTCAACGCCGGAGCATTTTAATCTTTGAGCAACTTTTTCAGTGAAGTCCTGAAGATCCTCGTCATTTAACCTTATATAATTTCGCTTATATTCTTTTTCAAGCTCGGCTTTACCTGTGATAATGTTTTCTTCGCGGCGTTCCTTTTTAAACCAGCTTCTGATTTTATTTCGTGCTTCGCTGGTACGCACAATATGAAGCCAATCACGGCTCGGACCCTTGTCCTTTTGTTTAGTTGTTAAAATGCTGCATATTTCGCCGGTTTTCAGCTTGTAATCAAGCGGCACAATTCTTCCGTTGACCTTAGCTCCTGTCATATGATTTCCGACTTCGGTATGAATAGCATAAGCAAAGTCAATAGCAGTCGAATCCTTTGGGAGCGTTTTAACATCGCCCTGCGGAGTAAACACGAATACTTCTTCAAACTCCAAATCCTTCTTAACGGTATAAAGGAATTCTTCAGGTGTTTCGCCTTCGTTTTGCGTATCAACCATTTCGTGTATCCAAGCGATTTTTTCATTGAACTTATCGTCCTTATCGCCTGTAATGCCTGACTTATATTTCCAATGCGCAGCAATACCGTATTCAGCTGTTCTGTGCATTTCCCAAGTCCTGATTTGCACTTCAAACGGTATGCCCTCTTTTCCGATAACCGTTGAATGCAAGGATTGATACATATTAGGTTTAGGCGTTGCAATATAATCCTTAAAGCGTCCGGGAATGGGTTTAAACATATCGTGAATAACGCCGAGACAGTTGTAGCAATCGTTAACTGTATCAACAATTATTCTAACAGCATAAATATCGTATATTTCATCAAAAGAATGATTTTGCATATACATTTTTCTATATATTCCGGTCACGGACTTAATTCTGCCGTCAATCTGAGGATTGTTTAAGAAAGAAATTCTTTGAGAAATCTTTTCAATGATAGAGGGTATTAAATTCTTGCTGACAACAGAATCTTTAGCCAGCCTATCCTTAATTTCCTGATAGCCGACAGGGTCTAAATGCTGAATTGCCAAGTCTTCAAGCTCTTCCTTTAACGCTCTGATACCAAGCCTGTGTGCAATAGGTGCATAAATTTCCAGAGTTTCTAAAGCCTTGTCACGCCTTTTTTGCTCATACATAAAATCGAGCGTACGCATATTATGAAGCCTGTCGGCAAGCTTAATGATAATAACTCTGACATCTTCAGCCATTGCAAGAAGCATTTTTCTGATATTTTCAGCCTGCTGTTCAACCTTGCTTTTAATATCAACCTTGCCAAGCTTTGTGACGCCTTCAACTAAAAATGCAACATCCTTGCCAAATTCTTTTTCAACATCTTCCCTTGTTTCATCGGTATCTTCAATAACATCATGAAGCAGAGCGGCAATTATGCTTTGCGTATCCAAACCGAGTTGAACGAGAATTTTCGCAACCTCAACAGGGTGAACTATATATGGCTCACCCGAAAATCTTGTCTGTCCGCTATGAAGTTTTTCTGCTTTTTGATAGGCTTTGATAATTAATTCTTTGTCGTATTTCGGATTATCCTTGATAACCTCAATTATCTCGTCAAAGCCATTACCGTAAATATTGTTCACATAGCACCTCTTTGATTAATCATTTAAAAGCCGAGTCATCTTTTGAAATATTTTCGAATTAGGTATTTCAACCTTTTTCGGCTGAATAGGTAAATCAATTCTATCAACAACCGGGTCTTCAAACAACAGCTCAAGCTCTTTCATTATCTCAATTGAAAGAAGAAGCTGTGCATAATTGATATCGGGTGACCTGATAGCCGAGTATAAATCTTCATAGGAGAAAGCCCAACCGTTATTATCTCTTATATATCGATATACAATCGCAATATGCTCTCTGTTAAGATGTATATAATTTATTTCCTTTTTATTTGATTCGTCTCTGATAAAATTTTCAAAAACCTGTCTGCCGATTATCAAATTATCATCGGGCACCCCGTAAAAATGAATATCCTTTATAATTATTGAAACAGTTGTTTTCCCGTAGTATTCATTTTTTTCAAGAGTCACTGCCAAATCAAGAAAATCGCCGACAGAAAACGGAATATCAAATGTTGAATGGTTAAAATATACTGCAGAAAACGAAGTGCCGTTTTTAAAAAAGGAAAGCCTCAAATGTCTGTTGCCGCTTATTCCGCTGATATTTGTCAGCTTCGCTTTAAAAATGGCAAATACGGGCTTTGGATTATTCATTCCAAAAGGTTGAAAAGCGTTTATTGACGCAAGAATTGAAGTATCAATACTTGCGGGGTTAATCTTAAAATCAATGCTTAATTGCGGTGAAGGCATATATCTGTGCATTTTAGCCGCATAGTCATTTATTAAAGAATCAAACTCTTTTACTCTGTCTCGTTTAATGGAAAGACCGGCAGCCAAAGTATGCCCGCCAAATTGAACCAAACAGTCACAGCAAGCCGATAATGCTTCAAATATCGAAAAACCGTTTATGCTTCGGCATGAGCCTTTTAAAACATCCTCGCCGTTATCTGCAATAACAATACAGGGTTTACCGTATTTTTCACAGATTTTTGAAGCGACTATGCCTGAAACACCGCTGTTCCAACCGTAACCGCACAAAACTAAAATGCGTTTATGGTTTAACACTTGATTTTTAATAATATCATAAGCCTCTTCGACAATTTTGTTTTCGATCGATATGCGCTGTGAATTGTACTCGTTTATTTCGTCTGCAAGGCTGATTGCTTCATCTTTATCCTCGGTAACTAAAAGCTTAACGGCTTTCATTGCCGAGTTTATTCTGCCTGAAGCATTAATTCTCGGAGAAATGGCAAAAGCAATATCACCTGAATTCAATTCTCTTCCGGTTAAGCCTGCAACACCTTTTAATGCTGCAATTCCAAGTCTTTTTGTGTTATTAATGCGTTTCAGACCCTCTTTAATCAGAATACGGTTTTCTCCCAAGACTGATACAATATCGGCAATTGTTCCAATACAAACCAAGTCCGAATACACATCAATTATTTCATCTTCATCGCCGTTTAAAGCACAAATTAATTTGAAAGCGACGCCGACACCCGCCCATTCGCTATACTCACACTCGCTGTCATCTCGATGCGGATTAACAATAGCAACCGCATCGGGCAAAATCTCGCCTTGCATATGATGGTCGGTAACAACAACATCAATGTTGTTTTCATTTGCATAAGCAACTTCATCAAAAGCCGAAATCCCGTTATCTACAGTGATAATCAGGTTAACATTTTCAGATATAAAACTGTCAATTGCTTTAATATTTAAACCGTAACCCTCTTTATTTCTATCGGGAATATAATAAATAACATCGGCGCCCACGCTTTTTAAATAAAGATACATTAATGCGGTTGATGTAACGCCGTCGGCATCAAAATCTCCAAATATTGCAATTTTTTCGCCATTTTCAATTGCATTGCCTATTCTTTCAACCGCAATATCCATATCGGGCAAGGTAAAAGGGTCAATTAATGTATATTCATTGCTGAACAGCTCCATTATCTGCTCATCGCTTGTAATGCCTCTTGATGCAAGTAAAACGGCAGTAAGTGCGTCAACATTATAATTATCAAGAATATTCTGAGCTTTATCTTTATTGTAATCGGCAATATTCCATTTTTTAAATGCCAAAGCAATCACCGCCTTTCGTCAGTATTAATTAAAAATCAAAGAAGCTTACTTGGTTTGTATCAGGCAAGCCTTCAAGTGCGCCGAATTCCTCCAATGCTGCAATAACGGCGCTTGAGGCTCCGGAACGGTTTGCGAAATCTTCTTTAGAAATAAATTCGCCTTGTGAAGAATCCTGAGCACAGTCATAAATTGCTTTTGCAGCATTTTCACCAACTCCCTCGAGGGCTGAAAACGGAAGCCTTAATTTGCCATCCTCAATCTTATATTCTTTGTAATGGGATTTATAAATATCAACGGGCAAGAACTCATAACCTCTTGCAAACATCTCAATAACAAGCTGTAAAACATCGTACTGATCTTTATCTTTTTGAGTTTTTTCATTGCCCTTTGCATTAATTTCGTTCATCTTTCTTCTTACGGCGTCTCTGCCCTTTACAGCGGATAAAGCGTCAATTGCCTCACCTCTTACCGTAAAGAAAGCATGATAAAATACCAAAGGATAATATATTTTATACCAGGCAATTCTGAGCGCAGCAATAACATATGCCGCAGCGTGCGCCTTCGGGAACATATATTTAATCTTATAGCAAGAATCAATGTACCACTGCTCAACGCCGATTTTCTTCATCGCATCCTCGAAAGGAGGAAGCTTCGCAGGCGCTTTACCCTTACGAGTGATTTCCATAATATTAAAGCAATCAATTTTGCTCAGCGGAGATTTTTCACCCGTTTTTTCCTCATACTTCTCGGCTACATGAATCAGATGAGTCATAATGTCGTCACGGCAGCCGATAACATCGGAAATAGTACAAGTATTCTTTAATATCAAATCTTGAGCGTTTCCAAGCCATACATCTGTACCGTGCGACAAACCGGATATTTGCAGTAAATCGGCAAATGTTTTTGGTCTTGCTTCAGTAAGCATACCGATTACAAAGCTAGTACCCATTTCCGGAATTGCCAAAGTTCCCGTTTCACAGCCGATATCCTCCGGCGTAACACCTAAAGGCTCTGTTGAAGTGATAAGCTCATATAATTTCGGGTCGGACAGGTCCGCATCCATAACCGGAACGCCGCTTGCGTCCTCAAGATATTTATAAATAGTGGGATTATCGTGACCGAGCTCATCAAGCTTAAGCAAAGTATCGTGAAGGGAATGCTTAAAGTCAAAATGAGTAGTATATGCGCCCTTTTTCTCATCATTAGACGGAAATTGAATAGGAGTAAAGTCTTCAACCGAATATTCTTCGGGAACTACAACCATTCCGCCGGGATGCTGACCTGTTGTTCTTTTAATTCCGGTGCAACCGAGCGCTAAACGCTCAATGTCAGCTTTAGGCGTTGATTCATTCAATCCTCGCTCTTCAAGATACTTTAAAACATATCCGAAAGCGGTTTTTTCGGCAACAGTTGACATTGTTCCTGCTTTAAATACATATTCTTTACCGAAAAGCTGCTCGGTAAATCGATGAATATGACTTTGAATATCACCGGAAAAATTAAGGTCAATATCGGGTTCTTTATCGCCGTCAAAGCCCAAGAAGGTTTCAAAAGGAATTTCGTGACCGTCACGCTTCATCAAAGTTCCGCAATTCGGGCAGTCCTTAGGCGGTAGGTCGAAGCCTGAACCATATTCTCCGTGTAAGAAAAATTCGCTATGCTTACATTTTTTGCAATAATAATGCGGTGCAAGCGGATTAACCTCCGAAATTCCACCGAAATGCGCAACAAGCGAAGAACCTACAGAACCCCTTGAACCGACCAAATAGCCGTTTCTTTCACTTTCTTCAACAAGGCGCTTTGCAATAACATAAAGAACACCGTAACCGTTTGAAATAATTGAATCAAGCTCTCTTTGCAGCCTGTTTGCAATATACTCAGGCACGGGGTCTCCATACATTTCCTTTGCCCTTGACCAGCACTTTTCGGTAAGCTCTTCGTCAGCACCGTCAATATGCGGCTGGAATGTACCGGGCGGGATTGGCGGAATATTATCCTGAATCATGTCGGCGATTTTATTGGGATTGTCAATAACAAATTCTTTTGCTCTTTCACCTGCCCAAGCAAAATCTTCAAGCATTTCATCAGTGGTTTTAAAGTAAAGCGGGGCTTGATTATCGGCATCGGTAAAGCCTTTTGACGCCATAATAATTGCTCTGTATTTTGCATCTTGAGGATCCAAAAAGTGAGAGTCGCCGGTTGCGACAACAAGCTTACCCTGCTTATCTGCTATTTCAATAATAGTTTTATTTATTGCGATTATGTCATCAACTGATTTTATTTTAGCGTATGGCTCTCTTTCGGAATAAATCATAAACTGATTATTTCCGTTAGGCTGAATTTCCAAATAATCATAAAACTCAGCAAGCTTTTCCACTTCATCGCGGCTCTTTCCGCATAGTATTGCTTGAATTAACTCGCCCTGCTCACAAGCAGAACCGATAAGCAAACCCTCTCTCTTCTTAGCCAGAAGAGATTTAGGAATAAGTGGTCTGTATTTATATGTTTTTACACTCGAATGAGAAATAAGCTCGTAAAGGTTTTTTCTTCCGTAAGCCCTTTCTTCTTTAGGAATTGATGTATCAAAAGAGCTATCCTCTTTGACGAGAAGAATAATGTGATGACGCTTAAATTCCGATCGTTTCATATTCATAAAATCCGGATAAAGTGCATCATCTACGAGGTAACCCTCCATGCCGATAATCAGCTTAATTCCGTTAGCCTTAGCAGCTGAATATGCTTCGGGAATCGCTTGTACTACACCATGGTCGGTAACAGCTATTGCTTTGTGCCCCCATTTCGCCGCTCTGGCAACAACCTCTTTGGGCGAGCTCATTCCGTCCATTTCTGAAAGCGATGTATGCAGATGAAGCTCAACTCTTTTTTTAGCCGCCGTATCCTCTCTTTCTTTCTTTTTTACAACGCAAATTGAATACGGCTCATAAACATAGTCTTTTTCATAGTCATCTTTTTTTTGCTTGCCTACGCAAAGAATAGTCTGACCTTTTGAGATTTTTCCGAGCAATTTTTTTGCCGTTGCGGCATCTTTCATCAGTTTGATTTTTACAGATGAAGTATAATCGGTAAAGAGTATAGTTATAATAACTTTTTTATTTCTCAATTCTCTGCTGTCTATGTTAAAAATATCGCCCCAGAGAATAAATTTGCCTTCTCTTTGAATTACTTTTTCCATCGGCACGGGATCATCTAAAACTAAATCTCTGCCATAAACATTTACGCCGCCGTTAGGATAAATGGGCGCAGTTTTAGACATCTCGCCCTTAGCTTTAACATTCTTAGTATCCTTAATCTCTATTTTGGTTACCAAATCATCTTCATTTAAAGGAACAATCTGCGCCGGATAATCATCATAAGCATTTGTGTTTTCGGCAGGTGAGTCATCATCTGAAGGATAACCTTCATAATCGGTCTCGTCAGGCTGCACATTCTCCTCACTGTTATCAATTTCGATGTTAAGCTTATCAGGTCTTATAAACTCGGTTTTACACCGAATACCGAATTCATCGTCCATTATTTCGGAAATAAGAGCATTAACATTATTCTTAAGCAAATAATCAGTGTGATTATTTAGTGAGACAACTTCTAATTTATCTTCGCTTAAGCGGCACATTGTTTTGCCAAGATACGATGATAATACCGGTTTTCTGCGCTTACACTCTAATATTATCTGCGAAAAATACTGCGATATAAACATATCGCTTTTGTATTTCGGCATAATTCTGACTTTTCCGAACAGCATTGCTTTTTCAAGCACATGTTCAGCCTCAAAAATATACTCTTTTCTAATTAAATGTTCAAATTCGGTATATATGTAAATCTCTTTATCAGAGCGATTAATATCAAGCTTTAAAATAGTTCCGTCACCGATTTTTTTAATTAAATCATCGGAAAGATAATCGCTGAAAAAATCGGAAATTCTATTGCTCATTTGTGTTCTCCTATATCTGTTCAATCATTTTAAAAAGCTCGTCAATCAGTTCATTCTCGCTGACCTTTTTAATGATCTTTCCTTTTTTGAAAATTAACCCTTCTCCTTTTCCTCCTGCGATGCCTATATCAGCTTCCCTTGCTTCGCCCGGCCCGTTTACAACACAGCCCATTACCGCGACTTTTATAGGCTTATGAATTTGCTTTAAGCGTCTTTCTACCTCTGAAGCAATACTGATTAAATCAATTTGAGTTCTGCCGCAGGTGGGACAACTTACAAGATACGGCTCATCATTCTTTAAATCAAGTGCTTTTAGTATGTTGATGCCGGCGTAAATTTCCTCAATTGGATTATCGGTAAGAGAAACTCGGATAGTATCGCCTATACCGTCAGCAAGCAGAGACCCTATGCCTATTGAAGATTTAACTATGCCCATTTCCCTTGTGCCGGCTTCCGTTACGCCCAGATGCAACGGATAATTACATTTTGAAGCAAGCAACCTATAAGCCGAAATCATTGTTTTGACAGATGAGGACTTTAGAGAAATAACAATGTCGTTAAAATTAAATTTTTCAAGTAACGAAGCATGATACAATGCACTTTCAACCAGTGCCTCGGCGCAGGGAGAACCGTATTTTTGAAGAATAGATTTTTCAAGCGAACCCGAGTTAACGCCGATTCTTATGGGAATATTCAGTTCCTTGCACTTATCGGCAACGAGCTTTACTTTATCGTCGCTACCTATGTTTCCCGGATTTATCCTTATTTTATCAACGCCGGCATCTGCACACGCAAGCGCAATTTTATAATCAAAATGTATGTCGGCAACCACGGGAATAGTTACTGCTTTTTTAAGCTCGGTTATAAGCTCAACATTCTCGGGAGCGGGTACTGCTACTCTGATTATTTGGCAGCCCGCTTGTTCAAGCTCTCTCGCCTGCTCAACATTTCCCTTTATATCGTTTGCGGGAATATTGAGCATTGACTGAACAGCGACAGGATTATTGCCCCCGATTTTAATATTGCCTATTTTTACTTCCTTACTTTTTCTCATAATTACCTCTTTATAATATTGAAAATATCGTTTGCCGAAATGAGCGCTATTAATACTAAAAGACAAACAAGACCAATTGTATTGATAAGTGCTTCGTGCTTTACCTTTATTTTACCACGCGAAAGACCTTGAATAATCAGTATAAATAATCTGCCACCGTCAAGCGCGGGAATCGGCAGCAAATTAAACACGCCTATGTTTATTGTAATAAACGCCATAATGAACATTACAGATTCAAACCCATAGGAAACCGATTGAGCAACAACCTTAACGGTTCCGATAGGTCCTGAAAGCTGCGATAGTCCGACTTGACCTGTAAATAAATCATAAAATCCTATAAAGACAAGTCTTGCAAACGACACAGTTTCACGCCATGAGGCGTTTAAAACGCTTAAAAATGATGGTTTAACACCGACTAAGTAAAAATCATAGTCAATTACTGTTTTGTTTTTCCCATACGCTTCATCACTTTTCTCGGTTCTGAATTTAACATCGCTTAAAGATATTTTTTTACCGTCTCTTTGCACAGTAAAATCAACAATACCGTCATCGTCGCGCATAAGACCGATATTAATATCATAATCCGATATACAGCGCATACCGTTTATGGCAAGTATTTTGTCTCCCGAATGCAAATACGCATTACTGACTGCATTATCGGAAAACTTTGCTATGGTTCTGGTACCGATTAAATCATTAGTGGAAAGAATGATACAAATAATGATAAAGCCTAAAAGTATATTCATAACTGCGCCCGCAGCAACTATGACTATTCTTTTCCATATCGGAGCTTTGTTGAAAGCTCTGCCATCGTCGCTATCACCGTCTTCACCCTCCATGGCGCAATATCCGCCAACGGGAAAAACTCTGAGTGAATATTTTGTTTCACCTTTTTTTACAGAAAATATTTTCGGACCCATTCCGATTGCAAATTCGTTTACCTTGACGCCGCTTAATTTAGCGCAGATAAAGTGACCGAATTCATGAATGAATATAATGAAACAAAACAGCAGTATCGCAATTATGAACGGCAATACTTTACTGAATATTGAACCAATACTTAACAATGGTAGCTCCTTTAAATCATATTGTAAACATATTCTCTCGCCTTTTTATCGGCTTCAAATATATCATCGGTAGAAATAGCTTTTTTATCCATTGCGCTTTCCATAGCAGGTCTGACTAATTCGGGGATTTGATAAAAATCAATTTTATCATTTAAGAACAAATCAACCGCCGCTTCGTTTGCGCCGTTAGCTGCAGCGGGATATAAGCCGCCTTTTGTTATAGCATCTTTGCATATTTTTATGCACTTAAATGTATTATAATCGGGCTCAAAGAAAGTAAGATTAGAGCAATCGGCAAATGATAATTGCTTAACAGGAGATTCAAAACGCTCGGGAAAAGTTAAAGCATACTGAATAGGTATTCTCATATCCGGCACGCCCAACTGTGCAAGAATAGAGTTGTCATTGAACTCGATTAAGGAGTGAACGATGCTTTCTCTGTGAACAATTATGTCAATCTGTGAAGGCTCCAAATCAAACAACCATTTTGCTTCAATAAATTCCAAGCCCTTATTCATCATTGTCGCAGAGTCTATTGTAACTTTTTGTCCCATGCTCCAGTTGGGATGGTTTAACGCCTGTGCTTTTGTGACCTGCTTTAACTGTTCGGCGGTTCTGCCGAAAAAAGGTCCTCCCGAAGCAGTTAGAATAATTCTTTTTAACGCTTCTTTGCGCGGCGAAGCCTGCAAGCATTGAAAAATTGCAGAATGTTCACTGTCGACAGGAAGCATTTTAATTCCCTTTTCATTTGCCGCACGCATTACCAATTCGCCGCCTGCAACAAGGGTTTCTTTATTTGCAAGGGCTACATTTTTTCCCGCGTTAATCGCAGTCAGCGTCGGTACAAGACCAATCATGCCAACAACCGAGTTTAGAACTGTGTCACACTCTTTTTCTTCAGCACACGCACAAAGACCTTCAAAGCCTGCCTCAACCCTTATGTTTGTATCGGCAAGCAAATTCTTTAATTCCTTGTACTTTTTTTCATCATAAACGGCAACCAAATTCGGGTTGAATTCTCTTGCCTGTTTTTCGAGTAAATTCACATTATTATGCACACAAAGCGCGGTCACATTAATACCGCGCATTCTAACAACATCAAGTGCTTGTGTGCCAATAGAGCCTGTTGAGCCCAATATTGAAAGCTTATTTGTCATTGTTTCACCATAATTATTATTTTAACCATTATATATAACATTGGGACAACATACAAAACCGAGTCAAATCGGTCAAGTATGCCTCCGTGTCCGGGGAAGAAGTTGCCGAAATCCTTAACTCCGAAATTCCTCTTGATTGTTGAAGCCGATAGGTCGCCGGTTATTGAAGCAGTTGCCAAAATCGGAGACATTATCGCAATCATTAAAACATTAATCATTTCCGGTTTCATATCCGCCGCGGCAAAATGTTTAAAGAGCAAAAAGTAGCATACACAACATATTTCACCTATAACGATGCCGCCTATGTAGCCTTCCCACGACTTCTTCGGACTGATAACAGGTGCCATTTTATGTTTGCCGAATTTAGAGCCGATAAAGTATGCGCCACCATCAAAAGTCCAACAGACAACCATTGAATAAATGAATATGAACATTGCATCGCCCTTACTGAATACAGCGGGATAATAATAATTCAACTGACTTAGTGCAGGCAGCAGTGAAAGACCCATTGAAATACATATTGTTCCGAGTATCAATGTTGCAACGGTCTCAAAATCTGTTATTTCATAATGCTTAATAAGCGAATGAAGCATAGTTAAAACATATGCAATAGTTAAGAGTAATAAGATATGCCTGAAATTAATGCTTAATCTAACGCTTGTAAAAGAATAATACAATGATTCAAAGCACATAAGCAACGGAACAAGCGCTCCGTATGCCATTGAAGTGTATTTAAGCATTTTGCTTTTAATCTTTATAACATTTACTAACTCTCTTACCGAAATTGCGCAGAATGCTGAAATTGATAGCAGAAGAAAGACAGGATTTTTATGTGTTAATATAATAATGAGAATTGCATATGCCACAGCAACAATGGCAGTTATTATTCTTTTTTTCATTTCACACCACCAAACCTTCTTTGCCTGTTTGCATAATCATTTAAAGCTCTGTTTAAATCCTTTATTGTAAAATCAGGCCAAAGAACATTATCAAACCAAAATTCGGAATAAGCAGATTGCCAAATCAAGAAATTTGAAAGCCTGTATTCGCCACTCGGTCTTATTATTAAATCGGGGTCGGGCTGATCTTTTGTAAATATGTTAGCGGATATAGTATCCTCGGTTATATCCTCGGGATTTAATTCACCGTTCTTTACCCTTTGAGCAATTTCCTTGCAGGCAAAGGTTAGTTCCTGCCTGCCGCCATAGTTTATCGCCATATTTACAACTGTACCGTCGTTTTTCGCGGACTCGGTTTCAATTCTTTCCATTAAGGCTTGAAGCTCATCTGTTAATACAGATTTGTCCCCTATGAAAATCATTCTCATATTGGTTTCATTCAGCCTGTCAAGCGCTTCGTTGAGGTAGTCCTTAAACAGTTCCATAATTGTATCAACCTCATCCTTCGAGCGTTTCCAGTTTTCAGTTGAAAATGCATAAAAGGTCATATATTTAACGCCTATTTCATTCAAATAGTTTGCTATTGTTCTGAAATTATTTGCGCCTCTTTTATGACCTGCTGTTCGCGGCAAGCCTCTTTTTTTCGCCCATCTGCCGTTGCCATCCATAATGATGGCGATGTGCTCGGGTAATACCGAAGGCAATTCATTACTTTTCTTGTTATTAAATAAACCCATAAATTATACCGAAAGAATTTCCTCGCTCTTTGCTTTAGCGATTTCTTTACATTCTTTTACATACTTATCCGTAATTTCCTGAATCTTCTCTTCGCCGTCCTCTTGGTCGTCCTCGGTTATAAGATTATCCTTCTTCATTTTTTTAAGCTCATCCATAGAATCGTGCCTTACCGAGCGAACAGCAACTTTAGCCGCCTCTTCCCTCTTGGAAATATCTTTGCAGATTTCCTTTCTTCTCTCTTCAGTGAGTTTCGGGAAAATCAGGCGAATGCACTTACCGTCGTTTTGCGGATTGATACCGATGTCGGCTTCATTTATCGCCTTTTCAATCGCTTTAAGAGTTGTAATATCCCAAGGCGTTATAATAAGATTAGTAGCCTCGGAAACACTTACCTGAGCCATTTGGTTAATCTGAGTCGGAACTCCGTAATAATCGACATTAACCTTGTTAAGTACTGCAGGATTAGCTCTTCCTGCGCGAATCATTGCATAGTCGTTTTTAAGACTTGTTATGCATTTTTCCATTCTCATTTCGGTTTGTTCAAATAATTTATCCATGATTATTCTCCTTTTACCAATGTGCCTATAGGCTTATCATTTATTGCGTCAATAATGCTGTTTTCCTGCTCAAGATTGAAAACAAGAATAGGCATATTATTGTCTTTGCACAAAGCAAACGCCGTGCTATCCATAACATTAATGTTCTTTTCAAGAACCTCCTGCGGAGTCACAACATCATACTTAACAGCGTCGGCATACTTATTCGGGTCTTTGTCATAAACTCCGTCAACATTAGTAGCTTTCATCAGAATATCGGCGCCTATTTCAATTGCTCTTAATGCCGCGCCCGTGTCAGTTGAGAAGAAGGGGTTTCCTGTGCCGCATCCGAAAATAATAACTTTGCCGTTTTCAAGATTTTTCAAAGCTTTATTATAGTAATAAGTTTCAGCAAAGGTTTTCATTTCTGCAGCGGTTTCAACAACTGCGGGAACGCCGAGCCTGTCAAGACCATCCGAAATAGCGATTGCATTCATAACAGTTGCAAGCATACCGATATGGTCTGCCTTTACCCTGCCCATATCGCCGCTTGTTCTGCCTCTCCAGAAGTTGCCGCCGCCTACAACTATTCCTACATCAACGCCTAAATCTCTGCAGGATTTAATAGAACGGCAAACCTCCATAATCATACCGTCATCAAGTCCAAAGCCTTTTTCGCCTGCCAAGACTTCGCCTGATATTTTTAGGAGTATTCTTTTGTACTTCATATCAAATCTACCTCTTTATTTTATATTTAATCTTATTATAACAAAGAATAAGATAATATTCAACAATTATAAAGAAAAAAGCAACCGTGAGTCCACGATTGCTTTTATACAATAATTAAGGGTTGATAAAATTATTCACCTTTTACCATTGAAGCGATTTCATCTGCGAAGTTTTCTTCCTTCTTTTCAATGCCTTCGCCCTTAGCGTATCTGATAAAGCCCGTAAGCTTAATATCAGCGCCGAGTTCCTTTGCAACGCTTGCAACATAGCCTTTAACATCACCTTTAAAGAGGTCGCTGCGTACAAATTCCTGCTCTGATAAGCAGATTTCTTTAATTTGCTTTGCAAATCTTCCCTGAACAAGACCGTTAAAGATTTTATTATCGACAATTTCTTCTTTATGAGAAAGAGCAATAGTTGCAAGAGTTTCAAGAGCTTCTTTAGAGATGAAGTTAACAAAGTTCTTTCTTTGCTTATTATCAAGTCCCTGATAAATCTCGATATCTTCATCGTTCCACTTTTTCTCATCTATCGCTTCATTGATGAGAGATGTGAGAATGGGCATTGGAAGAGACTCGGGATGATTGAGCGCACTATCAATCGTAAATGATTTCATTTTTTCGAGCTCTTCGGCAGGAATACTTTCTCTGTCGAGGTACTCGGGGCTCATAGCTGCAACCTGCATGGCAACATTTTTGCCCATAGCTGTAAATTCAGCTTTAGCTGCAGTTTCATCGTCTGTATCAAACATAACAACAACACCAACTGCACCGCCGGCGTGAATGTAAGAAATCATAATACCGTCAACCTTTTCAAAACGGCGAACCTTCATATTCTCTTTGATTTCCTGAATGAGCTCGGTGATTTTTTCGGTTACGGTGATACCTGCTGTGCTGAGCTTTGTCTCCATAAGAGCCTCAACATCGGCAACATCGGTATCAATAATCGTCTTTGCAACATCATTACAGAAGTCTTGGAACTTCTCATTCTTTGCAACAAAGTCTGTTTCACTGTTAACCTCAACAATAACGCCTTTTTTAGCTTCTTCGTCATAATAAGTTACAACTGCGCCGTCAGCAGCAACTCTGCTCGCTTTTTTAGCAACCATGGCAGCGCCTTTTTCTCTTAAAATGTCGATTGCCTTTTGCATATCGCCCATAGCTTCGGTAAGAGCTTTTTTGCACTCCATCATACCTACGCCTGTTTTTTCGCGAAGTTCTTTAACATCTTTAGCAGTAATAGCCATTTTATTTCCTCCCAATTAATTATTCAGCAGTGCTTTCTTCTGCTTTTTCTTCTGCCTTTTCTTCGGTCTGCTCTGCCTTTTCTTCAGCCTCGGCAACCTCATCGGCACCCTGTCTGCCTTCGATAATAGCATCAGCCATCGCACCCGCTAACAATTTAACGGCACGGATAGCGTCGTCATTACCGGGGATAACATAATCAATTTCATCAGGGTCGCAGTTTGTGTCAACAATAGCAACAATCGGGATATTTAATTTCTTTGCTTCTGCAACAGCGATTCTTTCCTTGCGGGGATCTGCGATAAACATCGCCTGAGGAATTCTTCTCATCTCAGTGATACCGCCGAGGAATTTTTCAAGCTTTTCAATCTCAAGGTTAAGCTTGATAACTTCCTTTTTGGGAAGCATATCGAAAGTGCCGTCCTCTCTCATAGTCTTGAGCTGAGCAAGACGGGCAACTCTGCGACGAATAGTCTTGAAGTTAGTGAGCATACCGCCGAGCCAACGAGCGTTAACATAGGGCATACCGCATCTTTCTGCTTCTTCCTTGATTGAATCCTGTGCTTGTTTCTTTGTACCTACGAAAATCATTTCGCCGCCGTTCTCGGAAACTTCCTTTACGAAAGCATACGCTTCGTCGAGCTTCTTAACGGTCTTCTGCAAATCAATAATATAGATACCGTTTCTTTCTGTGAAGATGTACTCAGCCATTTTAGGGTTCCATCTTCTTGTCTGATGTCCGAAATGGACGCCTGCTTCAAGCAGTTGTTTCATTGATACTACCGGCATTTTTAAATCCTCCTTTTGTTATTACCGCCGCATTCTTCAACTCCTGCAAGACATTTCTGCACACTTGCAAAATCGGAATGCGTGAGTATTGCCTAATATCAGCCGTATTATATTAGCATATTATTATTTAAAAATCAAGTCTTATTTTAATCCCAAAGCTTTTCAATAAAAGATTTCTCTTCACTTATCCTTTTTAACTCGCCCTCGCAGTGAACGAGAATTGCATCATGCCCTATGACGCTGATATTGCACCAATCAATTCTGACCTTCTCGCATTTTGAAATAAAACCGCCGCCATTTTTCTTAACCATAATGATTATTGCGCATAACGATGCGCTTTTAGTATCAAGCTCAACATCGCAAAGATTGCCTATCCTTTCGCCTGTTGCGGCGTTAATAACTGATTTTTCCATCAAATTCATAATACTGCAAATCATAAAATCACCTCGAAAAATTATATTCCGAAAATTAAGTATTATGTGAATTTATGAGTGCTAATAAGTCAATACTTATAGCGGAGTGATTTTATGAAATACAACAAAGTTGAAATCTGCGGAATTAACACATCAAAGCTGAAGGTGCTAAAAGAAAAAGAAAAAATAGAGCTGTTAAAACGAATAAAAAATGGCGATAATACAGCAAGAGAAGAGCTAATAAAAGGCAATTTAAGGCTTGTTTTAAGCGTTATTCAGCGCTTTACTAACCGTGGAGAACAGCCCGACGACCTCTTTCAAGTCGGCTGTATAGGTCTGATTAAAGCTATTGATAATTTTGACACCGAGCACGGCGTTAAATTCAGCACATATGCAGTGCCGATGATTATCGGCGAAATCAGGCGTTATTTAAGAGATAATAATCCTGTTAGAGTCAGCCGCTCAATGAGAGATATTGCATATAAAGCCATGCAGGCAAAGGAAAAATTGCAAGCCAAGCTTGACCACGAGCCGACAATTAAGGAAATTGCGGAAGAAACACAGTTAAAAGAGGAAGATATAATATTATCGCTCGAAGCGATTGTAGAGCCTGTCTCGCTCTATGAGCCCGTCTATTCGGATGGCGGCGACACAATTTATGTTATGGATCAAATCGGCGATAAAAACACGGACAGCTCTTGGATAAACATCTTATCGTTCAAAGAAGAAATGAAAGCACTGCCGAAAAGAGAAAAAGAAATACTGAATCTAAGATTTTTGCAAGGCAAAACTCAGACAGAGGTTGCGAAGGAAATAGGCATTTCTCAGGCGCAGGTTTCAAGGCTTGAAAAATCGGCAATAAAAAAAGTAAAAGGATGAGGACTGTTTTCAGCCCTCATTTTTAGATATATATTCTCCTATTTCTTTGAAAATCGGCGCGCAGTCCGAGGAGCCGGAAACGCCGTTTTCTTTCATAACAAGAATGGTGTATTTCTTATCGTCTTTAGTAGTAATATATCCGATAAAATAAGATATCAATATTTCTTTTCCGTTCTCGAATTTACCTGTTTGAGCGGTTGCTGTTTTCCCTGCAGTTACACAGTTTTTTACAGCTGCATTTTTGCCTGTGCCGTATAGAACAGTGTATTCCAAAAATGAATTAATCTTCTTTGCCGTGCTTTCTGAAATGACCTTGATTTTTGTTTGATTATTATACTTTTGCTTAATTTCCGAGTTTAATACTTTAGCCTTAAGAAGGCTTGGCTTTATTAAATATCCGCCGTTTGCAATAACGGAATAAACTGAGCTCATATGCAAAGGTGTTTCTATCAGTTCTCCCTGACCGAAGCTTAAATTTGCAAGTGCGGCGGGAGCGGATAAAGAATTTAAACTCGGCAAATTACCCTTGGCGGCAATAAGTGAATCGGACAGAAATATCGGCTTATCTAAACCGAGTTTTTTAGCAACTTTTATAATTTGCTCCGAACCCGTTATTTCGGCTAATTTAATGAAATAAGTGTTGCATGACTTTGAAAGTGCACTTTTCATATCAAGTTTGCCGTGACCTTTTAAATTATGGCAGTTGAAGCGCACATCGCCGCATTTAATGTGACCGACGCAAGAATATGAAAAGTTCTCGCTTATACCGCTTTCAAGCGCCGCCATACACACTATTACCTTAAAGACAGAGCCGACATTGTAATTTAGCAAATTTCTGTTTAAAAGCGGATAGTTTTCATCACTGATATAATCACTTATTGTATTGGGGTTGAAAGACGGAAATGACGATATTGCGACAATTTCGCCGCTTAATGAATCGCTGATAATTATACTTCCCTTTCTCAGTTTTTCGCCGCTTTTTTGGGAAAACTGCTGAATATCTTTATCAATTGAAAGAACAATTCCGCTGTCTGTGCATTTTTCGCTTTCATCAATTTTTATTCCTTTTCCCTTTAAGATTCTGCCTTGTGCGTCTTTATAGTATTTTACTTTAATTATATTTTTAATACCTTTTAAATACTCGTCATAATCCTTTTCTATTCCGGATATACCCTTTCCGTCGATGTCGGTATAGCCCACAATATGCTCGGCAAGCTGATTATCGGAATATCTTTTAGGCACTTTAAATTTGTAATTGGACGACACTTGCGAGTTCAATCGAATATAATCGGTTTCGACTAAAGATTTCATATTTCTGTCAAAAATCAAACCTCTGTTGCTACCGTATTCTTCTTCAATTTCACCATTAGTTGCGCTAACTGATGAGAATTTAAAAAAATCAATATAAGCAATTCTACTGGACAAAACAAAAAGAGCCAAAAAAATAATCACAGCAATTCTGTTAAATCTTTTTTTCATTAAATCACCGTAATTATTATTGACTTAATTAAAACAATTAAACAAAAAGCGCAACAATCATCTGCAGCGCTTTAAAAATTATTTTTGTTTTCTTACCAATGAGCCTTGCTCAAAGACTTTATCGGTTTTTATTTTTACCGTCATCATCGCGTGGTTTGCAGATGAAATAATATTCATATCTTCATCAAACAACTCGCCCGCTTTGAATTTTACAGGTTCTTTGTTCGGTTCCAATATTTCAAGTTCATCCTCGGGCAAAAATTTATTGCGCTGAGAAAGAGTTAAAATTTGACCGTCCGCCCTTTCAACGAAAGCGACAACATCCCAATTGTTGATATAACCGCCTTTATAGTCGATATTTGCATCTTTATCGGGGTGCTTGAAATAGAAGCCTGTTGAATACTCGCGGTGACTGACTTTATCCATTTCATCAAGTATCCACTGCTCGGGTTTATAATCAGGTGTAGGAGTATTATAAAACCCGTCAATCGCCTGCCTGTAAGCGTTAGTTACAACAGCTGTATAGTAAGCGGACTTTGCCCTGCCCTCAATTTTAAAACTGTTTATACCCGCCGCAATCAGTTCGGGAATATGCTCAATCATGCACATATCTCTCGAGTTCATAAAATATGTGCCGTGCTCGTCCTCGGTAACGGGATATTTAATGCCCGGACGGGTTACATCCATAATATCAAACTGCCAGCGACAAGGCTGCGCGCACATACCGAGATTAGCGTCCCTGCCAACCATATAACTTGAAAGCAGGCATCTGCCCGAAAAGGACATACACATAGCGCCGTGAACAAAGCACTCGATTTCGAGGTCTTTATCCGTTTTGGCTCTGAGTTCGGCAATTTCTTCTAAGGATAATTCCCTTGCGGGCACTATTCTCGAAGCGCCTAAATCCCTGAAAAAGCCCGCTGATTCATAATTTGTTATGCCCGCTTGAGTTGATATATGAATATCAACCTCCGGCGCTACTTTTTTAGCAATTTGCAATACGCCGAGGTCGGCAATGATAAATCCGTCAACGCCTGCGTTTCTCGCTTTAGCAATAAAATCGGGCAAAAGCGCAAGCTCAGCAGAATGAGGATAAACATTGCATGTTAAATAAACCTTTTTACCAAGAGAATGAGCAAGTGAAATTCCCTTACTCAGTTCTTCATCGTTAAAATTTTTAGGTGCGGCGCGCATAGTGAACATATTGCCGCCCAAATAAACAGCGTCAGCACCGTATTTGAGCGCAAGCTCAAGGCGCTCGTAATCTCCGCATGGAGACAGTAACTCAATTTGATTCTTGTTCAATTCCATACTCATTTAAGATATATTCAAACTCATATAATGTAGACGCCAAATGTATTTCGCCGGAAGAATCATGGCAGAAATAGTAATAATCGGAAGGCTGAACATTAAGTACAGCGTTAACAGCGTCCGTGCCGGGGTTACAAATTGCACCGGCGGGTAAACCTGCAAATGAATTATTGTATGTGCTGTAATAAAGCGCATAGTAATCAATCGTGCCTTTATCCGGATAAAGCTTTAAGTATTCCTTAATATCTTTGTTAAGGAAGGAGGTTGTGGAGTCACATTCAAGGCGCGGGAAAGTGCTTTGGTCGTTCAGTCTGTTATTGAGAACGGATGCAATTTGGCTCATTTGATCCTTATTTGCCGCTTCTCTCTGAATGATTGAGGCAAAGGTTACAACTTCGTCCATAGTCAAATCAGTATTCTTAAGCTTAGGCTTGTATTCGCTTACATAATGCTCGTTAAAAGCGTCGAGCATCTTTTTGATTACGCTTGATGGGCTTTCGCCAATATAGAACTCGTAAGTCGCAGGGAACAAATATCCTTCAAGATATGTATATTTTCTCTTATCGGACTTCATTTTATCATTTATAAATTCATAATCAAAGTTGTAGTTTTCAAGCGTATCAATAAAGTTTTTCGCCTTGCAAACCTCATTTGCTTCAAGTTTATTTGCAATATCAATCGCACTAAAGCCCTCGGGGAAGTTAATAGAAATGGTTTCGTCAGTCTGCGCCGTTTCCTTAAGCTCCATTATCATTCCTTCGAGTCCCATATCCTTGTTAAGATAGAACACGCCGGTTTGATAATTATTTGTGTATCCCCTGAACTTTGCAAATAAATTGCAGAAAAGCTCATTCTTTATCAGTCCGTTTTTCTTTAACATTCTTATAACATCGTGAGTAGTGACCTGCTTATCTATTGTAATAGTAACGCTTTTATCGCTATGACGATTTATTGCTAAAATATCATTAACGCAGGAAATGGCGGTTAACGACAGAACGGTTGAAGCAAGCACGACCACAAGCAGAAATACAACCGTTTTCTTAAAATCAGGTTTGCCTATATTAATGTTCTTAATGTTTCTGCCTTTTTTCTTTAAGGATTCAACATTTACCTTAGGCGAACGCTCTTTAGAATGGCGCTCATATTTTCTTCTATAATCGTCCTTTGTTGAATTGCCATGTGACGCTCTTTGCGGCTGAGCAGCGGGTGTTTTGGAAGCCGCAGACCTGTTGGTAACGGAATTATAGTTAAACTTTACCTTCTTTTCATTATCACGAGACAAGGCGCTCTTTTTTGTGCGAGTGCTTTTTCTGCTTTCCTGATAAGTCCGTCCACCGTAATAAGTCTTTTCGGACTTTTCAGGGCTTCTGTCTTTTTTAGGCTTCGAAAAACTCTTTGTTTTAGAAGATTTTACTGATGATTTGCTGTTGCTGGTGCTCTTATGATGCTTGCTGTAAGACGAGGATGAAGTATAGCCGAGTTTTTTCTCATACTCAACCATTTCATCGGTTATTTTATTGTCGCCTTTTGTTCGCCTCTCGTAAGAAGCAAATAAATCATCGTATTCGTGGTTTTGCGGCATTTTATCCTCCAAAAATTATGCTTGAATTGACTTTTCTATACTCTGTGCCTCGTCATCCGAGCACAATACCTTTACACATTCCAAACCAAACTGCACACAAACGCCTGCTCCTCTGGATGTTATAATTTTACCGTCGGTTTCAACAGCGCCAGCCGTATAATCGGCATTTTTAAGCTCGTCAGCGAAAGACGGATAGCAGGTTGCCTTTTTTCCGTCAAGCAAGCCCTTATGTGCTAAAATTGAGGGAGCAGCGCAGATAGCTGCAATATAAATATTGTTCTCTGTACAATAGTCGATAAAATTGTTCACGGTTTCATCGGCTTCAAGATTTAAGGTGCCCGGCATACCTCCGGGTAAAATAATCATATCAAGATTATCATAACTCAATTCTCCCTTTGTTAAATCGGCATTAACTTCAATACCGCCCGAAGAACGCACGGTTTTACCCGTAACGCCTACGGTTTTAACATCAACCTTTGCGCGCTGCAGCATATCGACAGGCGCTAATGCTTCTATTATTTCAAAGCCGTCAGCCAAAAATACATAAACCATTGTGTAACCTCAACTTTCATATGCACTGAGAATATCGTTATGAATATCCTCTCTTTTTCTCGGCGCTCCGTTCTCGGAGCAATTAATTATATTCCAGCCCCATTTTTCAGCCGTATATAATGCGGCTTTGCGACAGGTTAAAAGAAATTGTATATTCTTTTCGTGAACATCCTTTTTTGCTTCGTCGCCTTCATAACGCTTAGACATAAGCCTTTGAGATATTTCGACGGGCATATCAAGAAAAATAACCTTATCGGGCTCAGGTATGCCCATTTTTTTATATTCAAAGTCCTCGAGCCAATCAAGATAATAATCCCACTCGCTTTCAGGGAGCTTTGCAAGTTGATAAATAGCGTTTGAGGTAGCGTATCTGTCAGCCAAAATATCTTTACCTGAAGTGTAGTCATCAGCCCACTTTGATTTAAAGTTAGCATATCTGTCAACAGCATAAAACGCCGACGCCGCCCAGACATTTACATCTTCGGGCTTGTCCCCGAACTCGCCGTTCAAATACATTTTAACGAGTGCGCTCGACTGACTTTCATAATCAGGCAGTTTAATTCGGATGTAATCTTTATTCGCATTTTTTAAGTAATTTTCAAGTAATTCGACTTGGGTTGATTTGCCGCAACCGTCAAGCCCTTCAATAACACAAAACATAGACTTCTCCTATTGTAATCAATTTATTATAACAAATATTTAAAAATTTTTCAATATTTATTTATTATAAAGAAACCACCTGCCAAAGCAAGTGGTTATTTAGGAGTTTCTATTGGGTACTACTAACAATTAACTACTTTTTATCAAAAACTTCATTGAGTTTACTATTTGTAGCCTTGACTTCTTTTTTTAGGTTACGACGCTGAACAGCAGCACCAACATTTGCAATATTCATATCTCTTCTTACCTTGCCGAGTGTACCTCTGATTTCATCAAGTTCGCTATTGCCATAATCAATAGCTTCTAATGTCGCAGAGAAGCCTTGATACATCATATTAGTCATATCGCCCATTTGTTTATTAATTTGTTCAGATTCTGCAATTTGTCTATCTTTATACAAACAGTCAAGAGATTGTTCAAAATCGTGCTGAGACGAGCTCATATCATCATATAACCAAACCAACTGATTGAGAGAACGATTATTTTTTGGAATCAATAATGTAGAGTCATATAATTCACTAAGTGCTTCTTTATTTGCTTGTAAGTCATCTTGAAGAATGCTCAATTTCATCGACTTTTTAGACTCCCAATCCGACTTTTCACTATCATATTTTTCTAACTCTTGATGATATTTAATCATAGCAGTTGAATAGATTTCATCTAATTGCTTTTGCTTTCTTTCTTGTTCGTCTTTAGCTAACTTCTCTGCTTCTTCCTTAGCCTTTAAATATTCAGGAGTATTGGCGAGCTGCTTATTAAATTCATTTCTCTTTTCTAAATACTCAAAATATTTTACTAAAAATAAAATTCCCAGAACAATAAATCCGAAGCCAAAGGTGAATATACTTACAACCACTGATATAATTAAGCCAGTTTTAGAAAACAGTTTTCCAAGAAACGAATTGTCATTTTTAATGTGATCAGAAAAAGAATAACTTGATTTAGGCGCAGCAGGATAATTCACACTCACAGGAGTTGCAACTTCATGCTTTGGCTCTGCCGGTTGCAATCTAAAGGTTTGATTTTGAATTGTTTTAATTTGTGCTTGTTCGCTTTCTATAGTTGCCTGCAAGTTCATGGCTTGTTGAACTATAAGAACCTGCTCATCTTTTGTGTACTTACTTTCGCTCATAATTATTTCCTCCAAAATTATAAATTAAGAAAAATCTCTGGTTTGACATTTAAAGCAATACATATTGATTTGAAGTCATCTGCATATATTGTGCGTTTACCGCTCATCATATCATTAAATACGGTAATCGAAATGCCTGATTTTTCTGCAATTACATTTTCATTATAACCATTAGTGTCTATGTATTCCCTGATTTTTTCATAGACATACATAATGTTTTTAACACTCCTTTCCAGAAATTCTGTATCAAACATAATTATAATTAATTATTTCTGTATTGTCAACAATTAAATACAGATTTACTTGATTTTAATATTGATTTTTATAAGTATGAGTGTATAATCAAAGAAGAGGTGATAATTTTGAAGCAGGATAAAGAAAAATATGAAATTGGTGCAAGAATTCGTAAATATCGTGAACTTTGCGGTTTTTCCCAAAAAGAACTTGCCGATATTATCAAAGTAAGTAATAACCGACTTTCAAACTGGGAGCAAGGAATAAATCGACCAAATGCTGATATTATTGCTGATATTTGCAAGGCATTAAATGTTTCTCCCAGCGAATTATTAGATGTTCATCTTGATACAGATGCGTTATCTGAAAAAGAAAGAAAAATTATAACTGCTTATCGTTTAAAACCGGAATTCCAGAAATCTGTTGATGTTCTTCTTGGCATTTAAAAAAAACAGCCTTTCCTTGTATATTGGAAAGGTTGCTTTTATAATATTGTAATTGTAAATTTACCATCGGGGAATCGCCTGCTGCTTCGCTACGCTCGCACCAGATGGCTCGGGTACCCAATGCTTCGCATTCGGTACCACCCTCACCGCTCTTCGCTAAAAACAATTCACCGAATTGTTTTCTTAACGCTCAGACCCTCGCGGGTTCGATTCCCATGAAATGCATAAATATAAAAGGAACACCGCTTGGTGTTCCTTTTATATTTGGTGATCCATCGGGGAATCGAACCCCGGACACCTTGATTAAAAGTCAAGTGCTCTGCCGTCTGAGCTAATGGATCACATCCGTTTTAACGCTCAAATATAATACAATATT
>CADBNM010000017.1 GCA_902796055.1 Oscillospiraceae bacterium | reverse complement strand
AATTCTTTCATCAATTTGATTTTCCATAGTTGCTGCAGGGGTATTTTCCTCCGGAGAATAGGCAAATGCGCCCATTCTGTCAAACTCTATATCTTCGACAAATTCGCACAGTTCCGTGAAATCCTCCTCGCTTTCGCCGGGGAAACCGACAATAAATGTGGTTCTGAAAACAACGTCGGGGATTTCCGACTTTATCTTTTTAAGCAAGGCGGTGAGAGAGGCTCTATCACCCTTCCTGTTCATATCGCGAAGCACTTTGCCCGACGCGTGCTGCAAAGGCAGGTCGATATAATTGAGGATTTTTTCGTTATCTCTGATAGTGGCGATAAGTTCATCGCTGAGCCTGTCGGGATAACAATAATACAGCCTTATGCGCTTAAAATCAAGTTCACAAAGTTTTCTTAAGAGTTCGGGCAGTTTGCCTTCGCCGTATAAATCCTCGCCGTATCTTGTAGTGTCCTGCGCTATGATTACAACTTCTTTCACTCCGCTTTGTTCAAGCGCTTCGGCTTCATCAAGGATATATTCCATACGCCTTGAGCGGTATTCGCCTCTGATTTCGGGAATAGCGCAGTATGAACAGCGGTTTGAGCAACCGTCCGCTATTTTAAGATATGCCCAGTGGCTCGGAGTGGTTAATATTCTTGCACCGTCCATAGCAAGTTTTTCTTTTGAGGGAAAAGCGCAAAAAACATCGTTTTCAAGCACTTTTTTGCACAAGCTAACAATATCGCCGGTGGCGCCGATTCCCAGAACAGCGTCAACCTCAGGAAACTCTTTTGCAACTTCCTCTTTATACCTTTCGGCAAGGCAGCCCGCAACGATAATATGCTTTAATTTCCCCTCGTTTTTAATGGCAATCATATCCAAGATGTTATCAATCGCCTCTTTTTTGGCGTCCTCAATAAAACCGCAGGTGTTGACAATCACAATGTCCGCGCCTTCGGGATTATTTGTTATTTCAAAGCCTGCCTCGGCAAGACGAGCAAGCATCATTTCGGCGTCCACCTGATTTTTGGGACAGCCTAATGAAATAAGACCGATTTTAGCCATATTAGTCCTCATAAAACTCATAATTTTGCATAGCGCTTCTTATATCGCCATAGTTATAGCCCATTCGCACAAGGGCGTTAAAGGCTCTTTTTCTGCCCTTTTCATCGGCGAGATTTGTCTGAAATTTCGAGGAGAGAAGTTCCTCGATTTCTTCGCTTGGCGAAGAACAGTCCGCCTCGCACAGAGTGGCGATAATTCCTTTATCTATACCCTTTTTGGCAAGTTCAAGGCTTATGCGCTTTTTGCCGAAATGCTTGCGCTCTTTCAAGTAAGAATAATACTGCTCGGCAAAGTCCTCATCATTTACATAGCCCTTTTCTTCAAGCGCATTAACTGCTATTATAACATATTTTTTCTCATATGTCTTGCTTATTTTATCAATTAATTCTTTTTTTGCGTGCGCGCGTCGCGATAAAAGGTCAATTCCCTTGTTATATGCACGCCTGACGGTGATTTTTTCTTCGAGTTCTGAAAATTCCTCTTCGCTTATTTCGCTATTGTTATAAACACCTAAAGAAAACCAGAAATCAGCATCGACAGTGAGCCTGTACTCACCGTCGGTGCTGATGTGAATTTTATTCGACCTGCCTTGAGAATAAGTCAGTTTCATTAAAAATTAATCCTCATCGTCAACGATAATGTCAATCTGCGCGCTCGTTCTGCGGTTAGGCGCTGCCGCCGCTTTTTTTACGGGCTGCGGCGCTTCTTCCGCCGCAGGCTTTGCTTCAACCTCGCCGCCTGTTAATTTTGCGCGGATTTTCGCTTCAATTTCATCGGCAATATCGGAGTTTTCCACAAGGAATTTCTTTGCGTTTTCCCTGCCCTGACCGAGCCTCGTTTCACCGTAATAGAACCACGCTCCGCCTTTTTTGCAGATGTCGAGTTCAACGCCCATATCGAGAATTTCGCCGATTTTGGAGATACCCTCGCCATACATTATATCAAACTGAGCCTCTTTGAAAGGAGGAGCAACTTTATTCTTAACAATCTTCGCTCTCGTTCTTGAGCCGACGAAGTTCTGACCGCCTGCGCCCGCGGTTTTGATTTGCTCAATTCTTCTTACATCAATTCTCATTGACGCATAAAACTTGAGTGCTCTGCCGCCTGTGGTGGTTTCGGGATTACCGTACATAACGCCGATTTTTTCACGAAGCTGGTTGATGAAAATAATCATACAATTTGTTTTGGAAATTGCGCCCGCAAGCTTTCTTAACGCCTGCGACATAAGGCGGGCATGAAGTCCTACATGGCTGTCGCCCATATCGCCTTCAATTTCACTTCTTGGAACGAGCGCCGCCACGGAGTCAACTATAATTATTTCAATTGCGCCCGAACGAGCAAGCGCCTCTGCGATTTCAAGTCCCTGTTCGCCGTCATCAGGCTGAGAAACGAGCAAGGAATCAACATCAACGCCCAAGTTTTTAGCATAAGTCGGGTCAAGCGCGTGCTCGGCGTCAATAAACGCCGCTGTGCCGCCCTGCTTTTGCACCTCAGCTACAGCATGAAGCGCCAAGGTGGTTTTACCCGAGGACTCGGGACCGTAAATTTCAATAATCCTGCCGCGCGGAAAACCGCCGATACCCGTTGCAATATCAAGCCCTATTGAGCCTGTTGATACCGCCGCAACATCGAGCGCATTATTTTTGCCGAGATTTATTACCGAGCCTTTACCGAACTTT
>CADBNM010000016.1 GCA_902796055.1 Oscillospiraceae bacterium | reverse complement strand
TATAGCAAAGCAGATTGATGAAACAACAAAAAAAGAAATGCAACGCGCTGAAAATGAAGCAAGCCGTGAAGGTCATGCTAAAATTGAGGCTGCAAAACTTAAAATAAAAACCAACACAAAAATGCAAATTTCGCAGTACAATTTGCAGAAGAAAAAAAATATTTATTCAATTAGAAAAGAATATAAAAATCAGGTTTTTGAATCTGCAAAAAAAGAACTTATAGAATTCACAAAATCCGATAACTACGCTTCTTTTCTTGAAAAGAGTTTCAACAACATATCGGATAAAGTAAGCGATAATACTACCGTTTTTTATTCGCAAAACGATAAAATATGCGAAAGCCTTATAAAAAAATATTTTCCTAAGGCTCAATTGCAAACAGATGCCACTATTGAAATCGGCGGAATTAAAGTAAAAGACAACGATAAAAATATTCTTCTTGACGATACATTAGATTCACGCCTTTCTCAACAGAACGAGTGGTTTATTTCTAATGCAAAAATGCAAATTGAAACTGAATGATAAATTCAGAGGTGATATTTTGGAAAACAATGTTATTTACAGCATAAACGGACCTGTTGTTACGCTAAAAGGCAAAACCGGTCTTTCCATGATGGAAATGGTTTTTGTCGGCAAAGATAAACTTGCAGGCGAAGTTATAAATATCAGTAACGATAAAACAACAATTCAGGTTTATGAGGAAACTTCGGGTCTGAGCGCAGGAGAGCCGGTTTATTCATCGGGTTCACCTTTAACTATTACTCTCGGTCCCGGACTTATGAGTAATATATTTGACGGTATTGAAAGACCGCTTCAAGCGTTAAAAGAAAACAGCGGCGCTTTCATCGGCAAAGGTACCCTGATACCGAGCCTTGATTCCGAAAAAGAGTGGGACGTTACCGTTACCGCTAAAGTCGGTGATTATCTTGAAGGCGGTCAGAGTTATGCAAATTGCCCCGAAACTTCGGCAATTACGCACTACTGTTTGCTTTCTCCCCTGCTCAGCGGCGAAGTTATCGAAGTAAAGCCGAGCGGCAAATATAAAGTTAATGATACCGTTATAAAACTGAAAGACGCAAGCGGAAAAATTCACGACATCACACTTGCTCAAAAATGGCCTATAAGAACTCCTCGTCCGGTTAAAGAGAGGGTTAATTCAACTCGTCCTCTAATCACGGGTCAGCGAATTATTGACTCGCTGTTCCCTATCGCCAAAGGTGGCGCTGCTGCGATTCCCGGCGGTTTCGGAACAGGTAAAACCATGACTCAGCACCAAATTGCAAAATGGTGCGACGCCGATATTATTATTTATGTCGGTTGCGGTGAAAGAGGCAACGAAATGACTCAGGTTCTGCAGGAATTCGGCGAACTTATTGACCCGAAAACCGGTAAACCGATGACCGAGCGTACTATACTTATTGCAAACACATCCAATATGCCTGTTGCAGCAAGAGAAGCATCAATCTATACAGGCATTACACTCGCCGAATTTTACAGAGATATGGGTTACCATACTGCTATGATGGCGGATTCTACTTCCCGTTGGGCTGAGGCTTTGCGCGAAATATCCGGTAGGCTTGAAGAAATGCCCGCTGATGAAGGATTCCCCGCTTACCTCCCCTCAAGGCTCTCCGAATTTTATGAAAGAGCCGGCTATATGAAAGCACTTTGCGGCAAAGAAGGCTCCATTTCCATTATAGGCGCCGTATCACCTCAAGGCGGTGACTTTTCCGAACCTGTAACTCAGAATACAAAGCGATTTACCCGCTGTTTCTGGGCTCTTGATAAATCTCTTGCCTATGCAAGGCATTATCCTGCTATAAATTGGACAACGAGTTACAGCGAATACTTAAATACGTTATCCGATTGGTTTACCGAAAACATAAACATTAATTTTATTTCTCACAGAGAACGAATTGCTCTTATCCTTCAGCAGGAAGCAGATTTAATGGAAATTGTTAAACTCATCGGTGCAGATGTTCTGCCCGATGACCAAAAACTGATTATAGAAATTGCAAGAGTTATAAGAGTCGGATTCTTACAGCAGAATGCTTTTCATGATATTGATACTTATGTACCAGTTGAAAAGCAATTTGCGATGATGGATGTAATTCTATATCTATATGACCAGTGCCAAAAAATAGTTGCGCAACAAATACCGATTTCTCAAATAACGAAACTCGGCTTATTTGACAAGGCTATTCAATTAAAATATGAAATTCCCAACGATGATTTTTCGGGAATTGATGATTTTAAACAACAAATCAGCAATACATTAACAAAATTTAACATAGCGTAGGAGAATCAATATGATTTTAGAGCATATTGGCTTAAACGAAATCAACGGTCCTATTATCGTTTTGGACGGTGTTGATAATGCTAAATATGAAGAAATAGTTGAAATAAAACTCGATAACGGTTCAACAAGGATAGGCAGAATTGTTGAAATTGATGGTGATAAAGCAGTAATTCAGGTCTTTGAAGGCACTCAAGGTTTATCGCTTAACAACACTTCAACAAAATTAACCGGTCATCCGATGCAGATTCCGTTGTCTCCGGAAATTCTCGGCAGAGTTTTTGACGGAATAGGAAGACCTATAGACGGTCTTGGTGATATTTATCCTGATATTATCAGCGATATAAACGGTCAGCCGATTAATCCTGTTTCCCGCGTTTATCCGAGAAACTACATAAACACGGGTATTTCTACTATAGACTGTCTTTCAACCCTTATCAGAGGTCAAAAACTGCCTATTTTCTCGGGTTCCGGTATGAAACATAATGAACTTGCCGTTCAGATTGTTAAACAGGCAAATGTTTCGGACGGCGGCGATTTCGCAATTGTTTTTGCCGCTATGGGCGTTAAAAATGATGTTGCGGAATACTTTAGAAAATCGTTTGAAGAAGCGAATGTTATGCAAAAGGTTGTAATGTTCTTAAATCTTTCAAACGACCCGATTATTGAAAGAATCATAACTCCAAGGTGCGCTTTAACGGCTGCCGAATATCTCGCTTATGAGCTCGGAAAAGATATACTTGTTATACTTACCGATATGACCTCATATGCAGAAGCTGTCCGAGAATTCTCCTCCTCTAAAGGTGAAATTCCCGGCAGAAAAGGCTTTCCGGGTTACCTTTATTCCGACTTTGCTTCTATTTATGAAAGAGCAGGTATAGTTGAAGGCAAAAAGGGTTCAGTTACGCAAATACCTATTCTCACAATGCCTAACGATGATATTACTCACCCTATCCCCGACCTTACAGGTTATATAACGGAAGGACAAATAGCCCTCGACCGAACACTTGATACTACGGGCATATATCCTCCGGTTTCGGTTTTACCGTCGCTTTCAAGACTGATGAAAGACGGTATCGGCGAAGGTTATACAAGAGCTGACCATCAAGCGCTTGCAAATCAGCTTTTCGCTTCATATTCAAAAGTACAGGATGCAAAGGCTCTTGCGTCTGTTATCGGTGAGGATGAACTGTCTCCTAATGATAAACTGCTTCTTCAATTCGGCAAAGCATTTGATGAAAGATTTGTAAATCAAGGTTATAATGCCGACAGGACAATAAACGAAACGCTTGACTTAGGTTGGGAGCTTCTGTCTATGTTGCCTAAAAGCGAGCTTGACAGAGTCAGTGAAGAAGTGTTAAACGAACACTATATTAACAGTGAGAATAAATAACAGAGGTTATTATGGCACAACAGGTTTTTGCAACTAAGGGTAATTTAATTGCATATAAAAAGAGCTTGGATTTAGCCACGATGGGCTACGATTTGCTCGATAGAAAAAGGCATATTCTCGTTAGAGAAATGATGCAATTAATTGAGCAGGCGCAGTCTATTCAGGATCAAATCGAGTTAGTGTACACCAATGCCTATAATTCGCTTAAAATAGCTAATATAACGCTTGGAAGCGAAGCTAATGCATCAGTAGTGGTTAACACCGATAATTCACTCGAAATTGATTACCGCTCGGTAATGGGCGTTGAAATACCTATAGTCAATATGAATACCGAGCCGCCTGTCGCTTCGTATTTTATCGGTGACACAAACTCCAAGCTTGATACAGCTTTTAAAAACTTTCATGAAGTTAAAATATTAACTGCTCGCCTTGCCGAGATTGAAAGCAGCGTTTACAGGCTTGCAACTGCAATAGGAAAAACCCAAAAAAGAGCTAATGCTTTAAAAAATATCGTTATTCCCAAATATGAAAGTATTTTGAAATTCATTACCGAGAGTCTTGAAGAAAAAGAGAGAGAAGATTTTTCAAGATTGAAGGTAATAAAAGCTCAAAAAGAAAAAGAAAATAATTAGACATTTTTTCGGTTTTGTCTCCTTTTTAATTGGTTAAAAAGGAGATTTTTTTTATTTTTTTTTATATAAACATACAAATTTTTTATATGTAAAGATTAATCTATTTACTTAAAATAAATAAAATGTTAAAATTTATATGCAAATATTTTTATATGGAGGCAAAGTTATGAAGAAAAACGCTTTGAAAGTTCTTTCGATTGTTCTTGCTTTAGTAATGGTCGTTTCGTGCGTGCCGTTTTCTTTTGCAACAAATGCTGTAATTTCAGGCTCAAGCTCAGCTGATTACAGGATTGACAATCCCTCCTTTGCAACAATTTCCGACTGCCATGTGTATTCGGAAGAGCTTGTAGGCAAAGGCGGACCCGGAACTGACTACTACGATGATGTTGTTAAATACAACAAACTTCTCGGCGAAACATTTCCTATTCTCAACGCTACTCTTCAATCAATTGAGCAACGCGTTAATGAAGGACATCTTCGCTATGTTTTTTTTACCGGTGACCTTACGGCTAACGGTGAAGAAAAGAACCATGAATTACTTGGTAATTTGCTTCGTTCTTTCCAAGAAAAGATGCAAAAAATTGATCCGAAATTCCACATCTATGTTATCCCTGGCAACCACGATGTTAACAGATATGAAGGCGGAACCAAGTATGATGCTAACGGTAATTCCATCACCTGCACAGGTTGCTCCACTTTAGCTGAAGCTAATGAAATTGCTACCAATGCAGCTGAATTCGCTTATTACTACAGAGGTCTCGGCTACGGTGAAGCAGATGTTGATTATTTCAATACCGGTGCCGGTCTCAATCAGATGCCCGCTGAAACCGACGGAAAAGATTTCTACAACTTCCCCGATTCAAGCGGCAGTCTTTCATATGCTGTTAATCTTGAAGATACAAACGGTCAAAAAATGCGCCTTGTTGCCATGGACTGCTGTATGTATTCCGAAGATGTAAATAACAACACGCTAACTATTGCAGGTCAGGAAGTTCAAGACGCTAATACTGGCGGTTATATGACTGAAAAGCAGCTTAATTGGGTTTGCGAACAAAGCAGACAAGCAGTAAGCAATAATCAGGTTGCTATCGGTCTGAATCACTTTGCAGTAACTCCGCACTTTGCTGTTCAGCCATCTGTTCTTAAGCTCTTTATCCTTAATGACTGGCAGAGAATTGCCTCAACAATGGCTGACGCAGGTATGCACTATATTTTCACCGGTCACCAGCATGCACCGGATGTATCTTGCTATACAAGTGAACAGGGCGAGACAATTTATGATGTTGAAACCGGTTCTCTTGTTAATTACTCAAATACTTACCGTGAAAATTACTTTGAATTAAACAATAACGGCACTATTGACTTTGACACTATTGCCCGCGACTGCGATACCGCTCAAAAAGTTGACCTTTCAAAGTGTTGGTATCAATATGATGAAGCCGGAAATCCCGTTATCGTTCCTATGAAATATAATGCGGGTGCCAACGGCAAGCCTTTCGGCGAAATAAGCAAGCCTTTCGGCGACCATTACGGAATCTACCTCTTCGCAGGTACTCGCCTTAATGCAGACGATAACGGCGATGCTATTACTACAGTAAACGGCGAAACCATCAAGCCGAGCCTAAAGACTCTTGCTAAGAATATGGTTAGCGGTTATCTCAACGGCAGAACCATTGATAACATTATTCGCGCAGGCGGTGTAAGAGGCATAGTTGAAGGAGCCCTCGGAACAGACATTGCTTCTTATCTTGATACAATGTTCCCAGGCGATGATGTTACAGTTTCCGTTATCACTCTCAAGAAATCTGATGTTATTGATGTTATTGATATGGTAATTGATGAGATTGATCACTCTTTCTTGGGTTATGTTGATGATAACGGCAATATTGTAAGAGAAAACCAACTGTTGCTCAAGGTTGTAAATAATCTCATTGATGAATTATTAGATTATGAAATCGCAGGTCATACTCTCGGCGATATCGCTATGGCTGCCGTTATTTCAAACTATGACTGCAAGCCACTCGAGGATACAACATTCCCGTGGCTTCAAGATATAGTTAACGACCTTCCCGCTATTTACAGTGAAATTGATTCGGACAAAACAATTCGTTGCTTGGCAGATTATTTGTTAGGCGTTCTTCTCGGCAAAAATGTTACAACTGTTGACGATGAGGGCAACGAAACCACCGAATTCGTTGAAGGCGAGCTTGTTACTCTTCTTAGAGGCATCAATATCTCAACCGATATGATTGCTAAGGCAATTCCGGATTTTGCAGGTATACTTCGCTATCCGGCAATCAGAAAGCTCTTATTCGGCACAACTTCAAAGACACCTGATGTTATTACGGTTGTTGATAACTTTATGAAGTTGTTTGCAGGCAATATTAAAGGCGTTAAAGACGGATTTAATTATGAAAAATTTGAAACAGGTGAAATCACTAAGACTCCTGTTACGAATAAAATTACGCTTGCTGAATATTTCTTATTCTCTTATGCTGATGATTATCTTACCGATGATCAAATCCACAGCGTATCATCCGTGCTCAATTATGCACTTCAGTCCTTCTTTATTGACCCCACTTCAACTAAGAAGTCGGATATCCCCTATCTTGAGCACTATCCGTTTGTAAACAATTATGACCTCAAGACTAAAGGCTTGATGTCCAATGATGCAGACGACTATAAAGCGACAATCAACTATGCGCCGCTTGAGCCAAAGGCTCCTGAAGACGCTTGGTATCAAATTCCGACAACTGTTGCCGTTACATTTGGTTCCGATCCTGCTACAAGCAAAAACATAAACTGGTTTACTACACCGTTTATCGACGGCACAGATGTTCAAATTATTCCGTACAAAGCAAATGCTACGGCTAATGACTTCGCGGACGGCAGCACTGTTGCATTTAGAGCCGATAACTCTTGCAAGACTATTATGATGACTTATCCGAATATGGATATCGGTGTATTCAATGTTGGCGAAAGCATGAGCATGAACAGACACATTTCAAAAATCAGCGGTCTTTCACCTGACACTAAGTATACTTACCGTGTTGGCGATGCGTCCAGAAACATTTGGTCCGAGCCTGCCTCCATGCAAACATCAAAAGGCGGTAAAACACCGTTCACATTCATCTATTTGACTGACTCACAAAGCCAAACGGAAGATCAGTATAAGAATTCTTACGGTAATGTAATCGACGACGCATTTGACAGATATTCTGACGCTAAATTCGTTCTCCATACCGGCGATGTGGTTGATAACGGTGCAAATATGCTTCAGTGGCAATGGGCGCTTGATACCGAAGGAATGGCTGATACTACTATTGCTCCGGTAGCAGGTAATCATGAGCCTAAAGGAACGAACGGTAAAGACGGTCTGCTCACCACTGCTTTCGGTCCGTCCGACGACACCTTCTTCTCTATTGAACATCCCGAGCAGGATGTATCTACCGGTATTTATTATGACTTCGATTACAACGATGCTCATATTATGATACTTAATACCAATGATCTTAATGATGATAATACGCTTTCGACCGCACAGCTTGAATGGCTTGCAAACAGCGTTCAATCTTCAAATAAGACATGGCAGATTGTCGGAATGCACAAGAGCTTGTATTCAAACGCATCTCATTACAATCAGAAAGATATTGTTGCACTTCGCACTCAACTTTCAAAAGTAATGCCTAAGCTCGGTATTGATGTGGTTCTCTCGGGTCATGACCATGTATTCCTCAGAACTCAGATTGTAAATGACAATAAGGTTGTTCAGAGCTTTAACGCAAATGATACTGTAAATAACCCTGCAGGCACTGTTTATCTTATCAACGGTAAATCAGGCGTTAAGGATTACAGATTAAAGAGCGATGAAGCGGTTAAAGAGTACTTTGAGCTTGATTCAACCAAGAGAGTTGACAATAACGGTAAACAATCTTATTCCGCAGTTTCTATTGACGGTAATAAGCTTACTGTTAAGTCCTATCTTCTTAACGGCACTAACTCAAGTGAGGTTGATAAATTTATCATCACTAAGTCAAAGCTTGCTACACCGAAATTAAATGCAAAAACAGCTTCTAAGACAGCTATTAACCTTTCTTGGAGCAAAATTGACGGTGCCGCTACATACCAGCTTTACAGAGCTACCTCTAAAAACGGTCCGTTTAAAAAGATTGCAACAACCGCTGCAACCTCTTATAAGGACACAGGTCTTAAAACCGGCACAACCTATTATTACAAGGTAATTGCCGGAACAGGAGTTCTTCAGAGCAATCCTTCAAATATAGCAAGTGCTAAAGCTACAATCGGCGCAGTTTCTCATTTCAAAGCAAACAGAAAAACCTCAACCTCAATCCAAGCATCTTGGAGTAAAGTTGCAGGTGCTAAGAACTACAAGCTTTATTACAGCACTTCAAAGAATAGCGGTTACAAACTTGCTGTTACCACCTCTAAGCTTGAATACAAGATTACCAAGCTTAAGAAATGCGGAACATACTATCTTAAGGTTTATGCTTCAGACGGCAAGACAATGGGTCCATCCTCTTATCTTGTTAAAATAAAGCTCTAAACTGATTACTAAATCCCCGCTTCAATGCGGGGATTTTTTTGCGCAAAAAAACGCTTGGGTTTGATTCCCAAGCGTTTAAAATGTACTGTTTTTAATCGTCATTTGCTTTCTTTGTACGAATTATGGAATGGAAAATAAGTTTAAAGAAACCCGAACAAAAATGTCCCGTCCCCATTCTCACTATATCTTTTCCCATTTGCAAGGTTGCACCGCCGGCGCTCATCATTATCATCGACCTGATTGGTGTTGAAATCGCCATTGACGCCGCCATCTTTCTGTTTGCCTGAGTACCTCCGGCAATATGAGAAGATATTTTATATACAAACTTATTTAGAAATCTGCCTCCCGCATAATCGGTCATATCAATAATTGCCATATCAAGAGAAGGAATTAAATCACCCTCAGCTTCCTTTGGAGGCACTTCCCTGCCTAATACAGCTTGAAATTCATCTGTAGTTATTTCATTAACCTTTGCCTCAAAATAGTCGGGTGCGACTTGAGTGTAATTGACAGGCTTTATTCCCTCAATATTTGTAACCTTAACGATTTTTTTCAACGGTAAATCCACAAGTGAATTTCCTACATATACTGTATATCTGCCTGTTTCTGCCTCAAATGACTTTGTTCTTATATTATAATACGAGAATTCTCTCTTACCAAGAGTAAAAGCGACAGTTATTTCTTCACCCGCTTTAAGGTATATCTTGGTAAAAGCCCTCAATTCTTTTTTTGCTCTGAATATCTTATTCTCATTTGCGCCAACATATAGCTGGCAAACCTCCGCGCCGTCCATATTGCCTGTATTTTTAACCTTAAATGTAACTGTAAGCGTATCATCATCTCTTATGTTCTCACTTGATAATTTCAAATCTGAAAATTCAAAGGTGGTATATGACAGACCGTAACCGAAAGGATAAAGAACAGGCATGCCGGCAGTATCATAATATCGGTAGCCGACATAAATTCCTTCTCTATATTCAACCGTTTTAGGTCCTTCCGGAAAATACTTTGCAGAAGGCACATCTTCGTATTTCCTTGGGAAAGTCTCGGGCAGCTTACCGCTTGGATTGACTTTGCCGTAAAGAATATCCAAGATAGCGCCCGCACCTGCCTGTCCGCCAAGATATGAACATAAAATACCTCTTACATTTTTTTCAAACGGCATTTCAACAGGTGAACCGCAGGATAAAACTATTATTACATTATCGTTTACTTCACTAACTTTTTCAATAAGAGATAGTTGATTTGCAGGCATTCTCATATGCTCTCTGTCAAATGCCTCGGACTCATATAAATCGGTAAGACCGACAAACATAATAATTTTTCTGTCTTTGTCCTTTGCAGCAAGCTCTACAGCAGCAGCTTCAAGTTCTTCATCGACTTCATCGGTGTCGCTTTTATATCCCTTTGCATATTTGGGCTCATAGCCGTATTCTTCTCTGTAAATGTCATAAACGCTATCAAGCTTAGTCGGTTCGATAAACGAGCTTCCTGCACCCTGAAAACGCGGCTTTTTCGCCATTTCGCCAATAATCGCTACCTTGTCGCCCTTTTTAAGCGGCAAAATATTATTCTCATTTTTAAGCAATACCATAGAATTAGCCGCCATTATTCTGACTAATTGGTGATGCTTCATCTTATCATATTTGTGGGTTTTCGAAAGGTTGTGTTTTGATTTTAATATTAAATCAATTACTTTATCGATGCTCTCATCAAGTTCGCTTTCTTCAAGCTTGCCTTTTTCTATAGCTTGAATTATTTTTTTATCATTTACCCCGCCACTCGAAGGCATTTCAAGATTGCCTCCTGCCTTCAAGCCTTTAACTCTGTTATTTTCAGCACCCCAGTCAGTCATAACAGCACCGTCAAAGCCCCATTCGTTCCTTAAAATATCAGTTAATAGATACTTATTTTCGGAACAATATGTACCGTTTAACTTGTTATAAGCATTCATAACAGCCCACGGCTTTGCTTCTTTTACAGCTATTTCAAAAGCGGTCAAGTATATTTCTCTGAGCGTTCTTTCATCAACAACAGCATCAACGCTCTGCCTTCGAGTCTCTTGATTGTTTGCGGCAAAGTGTTTAATGCAGGTTCCTGTTCCCGTTGACTGAACGCCTTTTATAAAATTAGCAGCGAGCTTTCCTGCAAGATAAGGGTCTTCAGAAAAGTATTCAAAATTTCGTCCGCAGAGCGGGTTTCTTTTAATATTCACACCGGGACCTAAAACTATACTTACTCTTTCCTGAAACGCTTCTTCTCCGAGAGCTTGTCCCATCCTGTATAGCATGGCGGTATCCCACGAAGCTGCTGTTGTGCATGCAGGTAAAAAGCAAGTGGCGGGTATGCTGCCGCCAATACCGCCTCTATCGCCTTTTTTAGGTTGTTTGCGCAGTCCGTGAGGTCCGTCGGTCATCATTATTTCGGGAAGTCCTGCCTCTTCTACAGAGCGCAAATGCCAATTATCCTTACCTGAGCAAAATCCCGCTTTTTGTTCTAATGTTAATTTAGAAATAATGTCTGCATTTTTCATAATATACCTCTAATCACTCAACTTCTTCGGGTATCTCTAAAGTGTTTTTCGCCTCGGATTCCTCCAAGTCTTCAAATTTCTTCAATTTCTTTTGAATCAGTACATTTCTCTTTCTTGCTTCATTTACTTTTTTGCCTGCATCTTCTATTCTCTTCAATGCGCCGTCAAGAACATCTGCAAACTTGGCATATTGAGTTTTTGCCGCCGCAAGAGAGCGCGCAATTTCATCGGCTTTTTTATTGATTGCAATTGTTTTAAAGCCCATAGCCATCGAATTTAACAACGCTGTTATTGTGCTCGGACCTGCTACCATTATTTTGTATTTATTTTGCAGCTTTTCGACAAGTCCTGTTCTCGAGGAAGCAACCTCGGCATAAAGTCCCTCTGTTGCTAAATATAATATCGCAAAAGGCGTGGTATTAGGAACATTTATATACTTTGTTATACGCTTTGCTTGAACCTCGATACTTTTTTCAAGCTCTTTTCTTGCCGAACTGATATCTTCCTTTATTCCGCTGTCTACAGCGTCCATAAGTCTGACATAATCTTCAAGCGGGAATTTACTGTCAAGCGGCAAATATGTAATCTTTTGATCTTCATTCGGAACTTTAACTGCAAATTCTACCCGTTCTCCGCTTCCTGCAACTGTTTCGATATTTGTTTCATACATTCCGGGGATTGTTTGGTCAAGAATATTGCCAAGCTGCACTTCAGCCCAAGTGCCTCTTGCTTTTACATTTGTTAAAACTCTGTTAAGCGCCGAAATATTATTAGTAACGCCGCTTGAAAGAGTTTTTACCTCACCGAGAGATTTATAGACATTCTCAAGCTGCTCGGATACTTGCTTAAATGACAAATCAAGCCTTTCATTAATTGTTTTTGAAAGCTTTTCATCAACTGTTTCTCTCATCTTTTCAAGCTTTTTTTCATTTGATTGATTTATTACATCAAGCTTTTGAGAAACAGTCTCGTTAATTTTATTCTGCTGTTCAAGATTTGTGAGCGTTAATTTATTAATTCTTTCGCTCATATCATTTAAGCGATTGTCGGTTTTTTCGCTCATTTCTCTTTGAGAGGAAGCAAGCTCTTCACGATTTCTTTTGAATTCTTCCCCCATCCTTTTATCTATGGAATCAAGCTGAGCGGATATTTGGGTTATTTTTTCATCATTGCCCCCTGTTTTCTTTGTTATTATTAATACAATGGCAATAACAACAAGTGCAATTATAATTCCTAAAAGCAAATATATTATTAAGTCCATATAGTTGTCCTCCGAAAAAATATATATTAATTATACTATATTTATGGTTTTTTGTATAGTATAAAAAGAAAAAAATGCTCTTTTCAGAGCATTTCTTAAAATCGGATATTTCTTACTGTTCGTTTTGTTTTGCAAAACATTCACTGCAATAAACAGGTCTGCCTTCCTTAGGCTCAAAGGGAACTTGGCATTCTTTTCCGCAAGAAGCACATACGGCATCATACATTGTCCTTGCCGCCTTGATAGCCTGCTTTCTGGCATCTCTGCATTCTTTGCATCTTTGCGGCTCATTTACAAAGCCTTTTTCAGCATAGAATTCCTGCTCACCTGCAGTAAAAATAAATTCTTTGCCGCATTCTTTGCAAACAAGTGTTTTGTCTTCGTACATTTTTTTACCTCTCTTTAAATTCGCGGTTGTTAACCATATTTTTATAATCGCTAAAAAGCGCTTATGTTTTTTTGAGGGTATTTGCTATAGAGTATTTGCCGAAGATAAATTACTTATCGTTATATTATTATATATTTTTTTTATAATTTTGTCAATTCTTTTGGTATTGTTGATAAGAAATTAGATGATTTTAATAAATTTATTAGCTGATAATGGTTTATTTTAACTTAATGTTTTCAATGTTTGTTGATTATTAATCACCCGCCAAAATTCTTTTGTTGCTTTATGTTAATATCGAAATCAATCATTGATGCCTTTATTATAGCATTTTTTCCAAACCTTTCTCTTATATTTTCGCATTCCTTTTCTAAATTGTCATTTTCACCGTCATCCGATGAATAAAAGGAAATTTGCAGCGGTTCGCTTGATAAAATGAGCTCTGAAACGGCGATTCCTATAGAATGTATGGCTGTACGCCAATCATAGTGAGAATTAAAAACAGACATCGCTTCCCTTGCTATATCAATGCTCAAATGAATAGGATTATCAAGCGTTTTCCCGTAGCTCTCCCAAGAAAGAGATTCATCTCTTACCATAACGGTAAGCTTTAAAGCATAAAAATCATTTTCTTCAAGTTGCCTTGCTATTTCCTCGCTAAGACCTATAAAAGTTTTCCACACATCCTCATTGTTAATTAAATCCAACTTATTTGTTGTGCTTCTGCTAATGCTTTTAATGTCAGGTAAATCATTCTGTGAAACGACGGGACTCATATCCAAACCGTTTGCATAGTACCAAAGCTTTTCCCCCATTACGCCTAATTCACTTTTTAGAGTTCTTCTGTCTGCAGCGGCGAGCTCGCCCAAAGTGTTTATTCCTATTCTTTGAAGCTTTAAATAAGTATGTCTGCCCACACCCATCATACTGTCCGCCGACAAGCCGAAAATCATCTCTTTAAAATTTTCTTTTGAGATTACGGTTACGGCATCAGGCTTTTTATAATCGCTTCCAAGCTTTGCAAATATTTTATTAAAGCTCACTCCTACCGATACAGTAAGCCCCGTTTCTTCTTTTATTCTTTGCTTTATTTTATATGCTATTTCTTCCCCTGAACCGAAAAGTCTTGTGCTGCCGGTAACATCAAGCCAGCTTTCGTCCGGACCGAAAGGCTCAACAATATCCGTAAACTCATATAAAATCTCTCTTACTTTATGTGAAAAATGGTTGTATTTTTCATAGTGAGCGTCTAATAGAACCAAGTCCGGACACAGCTTTTGCGCTTGCCAAACAGTTTGTGCAGTCTTAATTCCCAAATGTTTTGCTATATCATTTTTAGCTAAAACTATACCGTGCCTGCGCTCAACACTGCCGCAAACTGCAACCGGCTTATTTTTTAAATCCGGTCTTTCAAGCAATTCAACGCTTGCATAAAAATTATTTAAATCACAATGAAGTATAACTCTATCTGTCACATTACCGCCCCTCGAACATTTGTTCGATTTATTTTAACATATTTTCTTATTTTTGTAAAGAAAAATTTGCAGTTTTAAAAAATATATTGCAAAAAAATAAATAACGGTTATAATTATATAGGATTATTATAATTATAATTTTAAAATAATAGGAGTAAATTATGAATATTATAGTCGCAGGAAGCGGTAAATTAGGCTCTATGCTTACAAAAAGACTTGTTGAGGAAGGCCATAATTTAACTATTATAGATACTTCACAAGATGTATTAGATGAAAGCATAGAGGAATATGATGTACTTTCCGTAAAGGGCAACTGCGCTTCTATGGAAATACTCAGAGAAGCAGGCGTTGAAACCGCAGATTTACTTATAGTGACTGCCGAAGAAGACGAAATAAACCTGCTTTGCTGTATGACTGCTCATGGCATGAACAAAAACTTACATACTATTGCAAGAATAAGGACTCCCGATTACGCCGAATCCACTTACGCTATGAGAAAACTGTTTGCTCTTTCTTTAACCGTTAACCCCGAAAGGCATGCGGCAAGAGAAATATACAGACTCTTAAAATATCCGGGCTTTATAAAAAGAGAAAAATTTGCCAACGGCAGAATTGAAATGGTCGAGCTTAAGGTTGAAGCTAACAGCCTTCTTGATAATATGCCTCTTTATAAAATGCCGAAAATTGCAAACGGTCAGGTAATTGTATGTACGGTTTTAAGAGACGGCAATGTCATTACTCCTTCAGGCGAGTTTATCTTGAAGGCAGGCGATAAAATATATGTAACTGCTTCTCCGATTAACCTGAATAAAATGCTTAAAAATTTAGGTCTTATTACGAGAAGAATTAAAAACATTGTTATTGCAGGCGGCGGAAGCGTTTGCTTCTATTTAGCTCAATTCCTTGAAAAAGATAATTGCAATGTAAAAGTAATTGAGCAAGATATTTCCAGATGTGAACATCTTGCAGAACACTTTGAAAATATAAACATTGTTAATGGCGACGCTTCAAGTCAGCTTATGCTTGAAAAAGAAGGAGTAGAAAATTGCGACGCAGTTATTTCACTCACCGGTATGGATGAAAAAAATGCCGTTATTTCGCTTTATGCAAACAGCATAAATATTCCAAAGGTAATAACAAAGCTCGGCAGATCGCAGCATATGCAGATTTTCGAAGCTTTGCCTATCGGAACAATTATAAGCACTAAAGAGCTTAGCTGTAACACAATTGTCAGATATGTAAGGGCCATGGAAAATCAAGTGGGTTCCGCTGTAACCGTTCATTCTATAGCTGATGATCTTGCAGAAGCTATTGAATTTATTGTTGATAACAGCACATATAATTGTTCTGTACCGCTCAAAGATATAAAATTAAAACCTAATGTGCTGATAGCCTCAATCACAAAAGGCAACAGGAATGAATTTCCGAACGGCGATTCGATTTTTGTTCCCGGCGACAGAATTTTAATCGTTAGAAACGGCGGAAAAATCATTAAACAATTAAACGATATATTCGAGGACTAATTATGAATTATAAAATAATGGTGAAAATCCAATCGTGGATTTTGTTTATTGAAGCAGCGCTTATGGCTCCACCGCTTTTTATTGCGATGTACCAAAAGGAAGCCCAAAGCGTTTTTGCTTTTGCTGTTACTATTTTAATTACCTTTATTTTATCAGGCTTTTTAGGATTAATTTCAAAAGGGGCTAAAAATAAATTTTACGCCAAAGAAGGATTGGTTTGCGTTGGTATAGCATGGATTGTTATGTGTTTAATGGGCGCGCTCCCCTTCTTTATATCCGGCAAAATCCCCAATTATGTTGACGCATTCTTTGAAACGGTTTCAGGATTCACCACTACCGGTGCCTCAATCCTTTCCAAAGTTGAATATTTAGGCAAAGGCTTACTTTGGTGGCGTTCCTTCACTCACTGGCTTGGCGGTATGGGCGTTTTGGTATTTTTCCTTGCGATTATACCCGTAAGCGGTTCAGGCGGCTTCTCGCTTCATATTCTCAGAGCCGAGAGCACAGGTCCGTCAGTAAATAAAACCCTGCCTAAAATGCGCGAAAGCGCAGCGGTTCTGTATATATTATACATAGGATTAACAGTGCTTGATTTTATTTTCCTTTTGATAGGAAAGATGAAAGTATTTGACGCTTGCTGTATTGCTTTCGGAACTGCCGGTACGGGAGGTTTCGCCGTACTTGATACCGGATTTGCAACATATTCGCACTTCGCTCAAAATGTAACAACAGTATTTATGCTGTTGTTCGGAGTTAATTTCAGCTTGTACTTCTTTATAGTATTAAAAAAGATTAAGCCGGTTTTAAAAAATGAAGAATTAAGAGTATATCTTCTCGTTGTTTTAAGCTCGATTATTCTTATCGCTTTTAATATTTACGGTAAAACTGCCGACACAATGCGCGTCAGCGATACAATAAGGCACTCTGCTTTTCAGGTTGCTACAGTTATAACAACGACGGGTTACTCAACAACTGATTTCGCTCAATGGCCGAGCTTTTCACAGGCAATTATGCTTGTACTTATGCTCATGGGCGCCTCAGCCGGCAGCACAGGCGGCGGAATGAAAGTTGCAAGAGTTATTTTGCTGTTTAAATCTCTTAAGAGAAACGCACACAAGCTTATGCACCCTAACGAAGTAAGAGTAATTAAAATGAATAATCAAAAAGTCGGCGAGCAGACTGTTGCAAATGTAAATGCATATCTTGCAGCCTATGTCATCCTGATGATATTAAGTTTTATTGTGCTCTCGCTTGACGGTAAAAACTTCTCAATGACTACTAACTTTACAGCAGTTGTTGCAACATTTAATAATATCGGTCCAGGTTTTGACCAGGTAGGTCCAACCTGCAATTACGGCGCATACAATATGATTTCAAAGTTAGTAATGTCATTTGATATGCTATTCGGACGCCTTGAAATATTCCCGATTTTAGCGTTGCTTATTCCAAGTACATATAAAAAATAATATATGATATAAAAAACGGTTGGATTATTTATCCAACCGTTTTTTTATCAATCTTTTTCTTTGGGATTACCAAATTTATTATTATAATTTTCAATACAGTGCTGTATAACCTCATCTGCCCTATTGTGACCCAGCACTTCGTTTACCGCTGTTTCCTTCCCCTCAAGCTGTTTATAAACCTGGAAAAAGTGGCGCATTTCCTCAAACAAGTGTCTGGGCAATGCCTCAATGCTTCTATAAGCGTTAAAATTCGGGTCATCATAAGGAATGGCAATAATTTTCTCATCGCTTTTTCCGTTGTCCATCATTTTTATAACGCCTATCGGATAACATCTTACCAACACAAGCGGGTCAATACTTTCATTACAGATAATAAGCACATCTAACGGATCGCCGTCATCAGCAAGCGTATGAGGAATAAAGCCATAGTTAGCAGGATAAAATGTGGAAGTATACAGTATTCTATCAAGAATTATAAATCCGGTTTGCTTATCAAGCTCATACTTTTTTCGGCTACCCTTGCTTATTTCAACAACCGCTAAAAAATCCTCGGGATTTATTCTGTTTGGATCAACCTCATGCCAAATGTTCATTTTTTATCCCCTTTTTCTTTTCATATTACCATAAATAAATATTATTTACAATAACTATTTATTTTCTGATTTATCAAATTGAGTGTGCGCTTTTTATCGGCAACCCATTCCGGAGCGGTTAAAAGGCGTTTATCACCGTCGCCCGTGAGCCTGTGAACGACCGTATCTTCAGGTAAAAGCGAAACAGCACTTGCAATCAAATCGGCATACTCTTCCCTGCTCATAAGCGCAAATTTACCCTGCTCATAATCTTTTTGAAGCTCTGTTCCTTTTAGTATATTAAGCATATGGAATTTAACGCCGTCCGTCGAGCAATTGACAATATACTTAACGCTTTCAAGCATATCGGCTTGTGTTTCATAAGGCAAGCCGAAAATCAAATGAGTTACAACATTTATATTTCGTTGTTTCAATTCTTTAACAGCCTTTTCATATACAGAGTTCTCATAGCAGCGATTTATAAGCTCGGCTGTTTTTTCATTAGCCGTTTGAAGCCCCAATTCAACAAAAACAGGCTTTATGGCGTTAATTTCACAAAGCAAGTCTAAAACATCGTCAGGAAGGCAGTCAGGACGCGTGGCAACGCTTAATGCGGCTATTTCCTCAGATTCAATCGCTTTATAATAAAGCTCTCTTAGCTTATCGCACGAAGCATAGGTTGAAGAATAAGCTTGAAAATATGCAATATATTTTTGTGCTCCCTTTTTTTCAACAAATTGCTTTGCTTTTTGTATTTGTTCGGCAATATCATCGCCTTTGACGCTGAATCTGCCACCGCTTCCCGCAGCGCAAAAGCTACAGCCTCCCGAGCCAGCCTTACCGTCTCTGTTAGGGCAAGTAAAGCCCCCGTCGAGCGAGAGCTTATACACCTTGCAGCCGAAACGGCTTTTACAATAATCGTTAAACGATAAATATTTCATTAAAGCTTTCTGCCTGAAATAATAAACGCTTGCTTAAATTTTCTAAATGCGTTTAATTTATACTGCGGACGAATATGAGCCATACCGGGCATATCGCCGCCGACGCCGCACTGAGAATAGTCAATGTTTACTGTTACATCATCTTCATATTGAAGCTCATAAAGGTGATCTGCCTTTTGGAGTGCTTCTTGAGTATAGTTCCACGCATTGAAGCCGATTTCCTTATCATTTGCAGCAGAGAAAAAGATGTTCTTATTATCCTCGGTCGAGAAGTTAACATATGCGCAGTCCTCGCGGTTGCCGTTTTCCTGCGGACGCATATATCTGTGCTCAAGCTCTCTAATCTTCATCTTATATTTAGAAATCCTTGAGCCTGATTTTCTGTCAAGATACGCCTCGGAGGGACCTCTGCCAAGCCATTCGACATTTTTAAATGCACTTGAAAGCTTAGTAGTCATACCTATTCTCAAAGCATTCATAAACGGGGTGAAGGTATGCTCAACAAGAACATCACCCTTAGCGTTGATAATATAATCAAGTTTACCGTAGCCCAAGAAATTATGAACTTTTGAGTTAATATGAAGCCCGTCGTTCATCTCTTTTACTTTAAATGAAGTGATGGCAGTGTGATTAGTAGCGTTTCTCCAGCGGCAAATCGGAAGAATGGGCTTTAACTGACGAACAAAATTGAAATATGTATAATCATTATCCGTTAAAGCTCTAAAGTAGTTAGGTACAAGCGGAGCTTTTATTGCTTGCTGAGCGTTGTATTCGATAGCGGATATTCTCTTATTTCTTATTTCAATTCTAAAGTCGTCACCGTAAACATCAAGGTTTTTCTTATCAATGAATTTAAGATTAATTTCGCCCTCGCTGTCCTCGATAGCTCTCGGTGCCTTATTGTAAACTTTGACCTGACCGTGACAGAGAATAAAGTCCTTTTTAGCCCAGACAGTATCCGCCTTTAAGCACTGATAAAGGTTGAAGGTTAAGCAACAATCCTCTTTAATATCAGGTGTGGGAACAATAATTTCGGAATAAGTTTTAGGGCTGGCGTCAATTTCGATTTCTCCGTCAAGTATTACATCGCCGTCCTTCTCCCAAGAGAAGTAGAAATCAAAATCCTTAAGATTTGTAAAGGAATACTTATTGTAAATCTCGAAAATACCTTTTAAAGCGTCCTTGGCTTCAACAGTAAACTGACCGTAAACATATTTCACTTCATAGTATGCAGGATGTGGCTTTCTGTCGGCACCTATAATGCCGTTTGCGCAGAAATAAGCGTCTGTTCTGCCTTCATCAAAGTCTCCGCCGTAAAGCCATTTATCGCCCTGCTCATCTTTGATATGAAGCGACTGGTCAACGAAGTCCCAAATGTAACCGCCGCACATATTCTCATACTTTTCAAAATCAGCCATATAATCCTTAAAGTTGCCAAGACTGTTTTCCATACAGTGAGCATATTCGCAGAGAATTACAGGATGGTCTTTATATGCCGCGGGATTAATGGGTTTATTATCTGCAGCAAGCTTATTTGCGATATTGTCATACAAAGAGGGCTTAAACTCCTTCTGCTCGCCCATTATCTTCATAAGAGGATATTCGGGATACATACGGCTGATGAAGTCGCTCTTTGTGAAATCAAAGTCGCCTTCATAGTGGAATTTTCTTGTATCGTCAAGCCTGAGAGCCGCTTCCTTCATTCTCAGGAAGTTAGAACCGTCGCCCGCCTCGTTACCTAAACTCCAAATGAAAATACAGGGATAGTTTCTGTCACGAAGCACCATTCTTTCCATTCTGTCAACAACCTGAGGAGTCCAGACGGGATTATCACCGGGGCAATTCTTGCGGCGAACACCGTGAGTTTCAACATCACATTCGTCCATTACATAAAGACCGTATTCATTGCACTTTTCATAGAAAACGGGGCTGTTGGGATAATGGCTTGTTCTGATAGAATTGATATTTGCCTGCTTGATTAATTCTAAATCCTGCGTAAGTCTTTCCTTCGGGCAAGCCCAAGCGTAATCGGGATCAAATTCATGCCTGTTTACGCCCTTAACCATAATTTCCTTACCGTTGAAGAAAAGCTTATTGCCGCGAATTTCCATCTTTTTGAAACCGACAACAAAGGTTTTGACATATGTTGTAGCCTTGCCGTCCGATATTTCCATAACAAGAGTGTATAAATTGGGATACTCCGCAGACCAAAGTCTCGGATTGTCAATATCAAGGCTGAAATTGATTTTCTGCTCCGCCTCGCCTGAAATTGCGGCAGAACCGAGTTCAATTTTCTTGCCTTCATCTAAAAGATATGCATTAATACTCTTGCCTTCAATAGCGATAAGATTTTTAATATAAATATCAAGAGAAGTATGCGCTTTAGTAAAGTCATCACCTGTAAAATCAGTCTTGAAATAGAAGTCTCTTATCATAAGCTTATCTTCCGCATAAAGATAAACATCACGATAAATACCCGAGAGGAACCACATATCCTGATCTTCAAGATATGTGCCGTCAGAATATCTGTAAACCTCTGCAACGATACTATTTTCTCCTACTTTTAAATACTTTGTAAGATTAAATTCGGCGCCGTTCATTGAGCCTTGTGAGTAACCCACTTCCTGCGAATTAACATAAAGCTTAAATGCGCTCTTAACAGCAGTAAAGTAGATATAAATCTCCTTACCGTCCCAGTTTTCGGGAATAGTAAAAGTTCTTCTGTAAATACCAACTTCGTTTTCTTCGTGCTTTATTTTGGGTATTTCACTTTTTTTGCTACTCAAAGTATCCGGTAAGGTGTTGCAAAGATAAATCGGTTTTCCGTAGCCGTTTAACTGCCACACGCTCGGAACAGGCATATCTGCCCACGAAGAATAATCAAAATCATCCGACCAAAAGTTAGCAGGGATGTTCTCAACACCCATCTGCCAGTAAAACTTCCAAGTGCCGTTAAGCGTAATTTTAAATTCGCTTTCTTTGCCGGAAAGCGCACTCTCGGTATCAGCGTAGGGTATCATAATGGCATGAGAGCGTTCTTTATTTACTTCAAAAATCTTAGGATCTTCCCAAATATACATATCTTTATTCTCCTTAATTATTTATTAGTGTAAAGCCATAACTAATGCATAAATGCCCGCAGTACAAGCGCTGCCTGCCATTATAACTGCTAAGATTATTGCAATAATTCTAGTTGTTGCAGGTTTCATTTTTTTACTCTCCTATAAACTCTTTAAACTCTTTTTCCATATCATCAGTGATTTTTATTGCCTGCTCATTTGTTTTGGCGCAGGCGGTCATATAAGCCTTTATTTTCGGTTCGGTACCTGACGGACGGATAATAAAGCAGTTATCACCCTCCAGCTCATAAACCAAGGCATTTGTATGCGGCAAATTAATGTCCTCTTTTTCTCCGGTGGCAATACATGTTCTCTTTAACGACTTATAATCGGAGAAATAGAGAACCTTAAACGAAGCAATTTCACTAAAGACCTCACTTCTGAGCTTATTCATAATGCTCTGCATCTTTTCCATGCCCTCGGCACCTTCAAACTGCAGGCTCAAAACAGAATGTCTGTAAATACCAAACTGCTCATAAAGCGAATTCATAACTTCAATGAGAGTCTTGCCTTCGTTTTTATAGAAAGCCGCCATCTCACAAATTAGCATTGACGCTACAACAGCGTCCTTATCCCTTGCGTGAGTGCCGCAAAGATAGCCGTAGCTCTCTTCAAATCCCAAAATAAAGTTATTTTCTTTACCCTCTTTTTCGAGATTTGTAATATATTCGCCAATGTACTTAAAGCCTGTAAGCACATTAGCCATTTTACAGGAATGCTTTTCCGCAATTTTCTCTGCAATCTTAGTTGTAACAAAACTCTTTATTGCAACGGGTTCATCAGGCATTAAGCCTTTCTGTTCTCTTTGGGTAAGCAGATAATCAAGAAGCATTGCGCCAACTTCATTACCGCTCATCAGCTTATACTCACCGTCATTATCTCTGACAGCGATACCAACTCTGTCACAATCGGGGTCGGTAGCAAGGATTAAATCCGCTTCATACTCATCTGTAAGCTTTAAAGCGTATTCAAACGCCTGTCTGATTTCAGGGTTGGGATAAGGGCAGGTCGGGAAATTACCGTCAGGCAGCTCCTGTTCGGGAACGACCTTAACATCCTTAACTCCTACTCTTTTTAATATTTCTCTTACAGGCTTATTGCCCGTGCCGTTAAGCGGAGTATAGATAAGTTTTAATCCCGCTTTTTCGGTAACCTCTTTATTAATGCTCTGAGTTTGAACTGCCTGAAGGAAGGTTTCCATAACATCATCCGCACAGTACTCAATCATACCGCTGTTAAGACCCTCTTCAAAATCAACCGTCTTAATGTCGCTAAACATATCAATGTTTTGAATTTCGGCAAGAGTTTTATCCGCACTCTCATCGGTCATCTGATAACCGTCAGGGTCATAGCACTTAAAGCCGTTATACTTTGCGGGGTTATGTGACGCGGTAATAACAATACCGCTTTGGCACTTAAGGTATCTGACCGCATAGCTCAAAACAGGCGTAGGCACAAGTTCCTTAAAGATGTATGCTTTTACGCCGTTCGCAGCAAGCACCATGGCAGCTCTTTTGGCAAACAAGTCGGAATTTATTCTGCTGTCATACGCAATTGCGACGCTTGGATTTTTATACTGTTTCAAAAGTGATGCCGCCAAGCCCTGTGTTGCCTGAGATACAGTATATATATTCATTCTGTTTGTTCCCGCGCCGAGAACGCCTCGAAGTCCGGCAGTGCCGAATTCCAAGGATTTATAAAATCTGTCATTAATTTCATCTTCGTTGCCTTCAATGGATTTCAATTCATTTGTAAGGCTGATGTCTTCAGTGGCTTTTTCAAGCCAAAGCTTATATAATTCGTTAACTGACATAATACCACTCCTATTTATTTATAATACAAATATAACTAAAAATTAATAATATGTCAACTGTGTTTATTAATTTTTGTTGAATAGATTTCAAAATTGGTATATAATTGAGAATATAAAGTATTTGAGGTGTTTTATGTTTGCAAAAGTATCTTCGCTCGGCATACGCGGTATTGACGGTTTTGAAGTAAGCGTTGAAGTTGATATCTCAGGAGGGTTGCCGAAATTTGAAATAGTCGGCTTACCCGACGCCGCGGTTAAAGAATCAAAGGAAAGAGTACGCTCCGCAATAAAAAACAGCGGATTCACCTATCCTGTTTCAAGAATAACGGTTAATCTTGCACCGGCTGATGTTAAAAAAGAGGGTCCGATATATGACCTTCCGATACTTGTCGGCATTATGCTTGCAGGCGGAGATATATTGAGAATACCTGAAAATAGCGCATTTATAGGCGCACTTTCTCTAAACGGCGAGATTTCGCCGATAAACGGTGTTTTACCTATGGCTATTAAAGCTCGTGAAGCCGGATATGATAATATTTTTATTCCTTATGATAACGCCGCTGAATGCAGAATTATTGAAGGCATAAATGCATATCCCGTTAAAAATGTGAAAGAGCTTTGTGATTTTTTTGCAGGTTCAGGCGAACTTTCACCGGTAAAAACTCAAAAATATAATCCTAATATTGAGCAAAAACACACTGAGGATTTCTCCGATGTAAAAGGCCAGTTTGAAGCGCGGCGTGCACTTGAAATCGCCGCTGCAGGCGGGCACAATGTCTTAATGGTAGGTGCGCCGGGAACTGGAAAAAGCATGCTCGCAAAAAGGCTGCCTTCCATATTGCCGAATATGACCTTTGATGAAGCTATAGAAACCACAAAAATCCACTCAATCGCCGGCGAATTGGCAGCTGATACGGATATACTTCATAACCGCCCGTTTCGCGCGCCGCATCACACTATTTCACCCGCAGGACTTTCGGGCGGCGGAAGCGTTATAAAGCCCGGCGAAATATCTCTTGCACATAACGGAGTGCTCTTTCTCGATGAATTGCCCGAATTTACAAGGCAATCCATGGAAATACTGAGACAACCTATTGAGGACGGTAAAATAACCATTTCAAGAGTATCGGCAACCGTTACTTACCCATCGCGTTTTATGGCAATTGCAGCTATGAATCCCTGTAAATGCGGTTACTACGGTCATCCTACCAAGCAATGCACCTGTCCACCGCACGCTGCAGAAAAGTACATTTCAAAAATCAGTTATCCCCTCCTTGACAGATTCGATATTCATATTGATGTTCAGCCTATTGAATATGACGATTTATCAAGTAAAGAAAAGGGCGAATGCTCCGCAGATATAAAAAAGAGAGTTGATAAAGCAAGATGCAGACAGCTTGAGCGATTTAAGAATTTAGGCATAACCTGTAACGCTCAGATGTCACCTTCTCAAACGAGGAAATTCTGTGTTTTAAGTGAGGAGGCTGAAAGCTCATTAAGACTTGCTTTTGAAAAATTAGGCTTATCGGCAAGAGCATACGACAAAGTACTCAGAGTTGCCAAAACCATAGCGGATTTAGATGAAAGCGATATTATAGAGCAAAAGCATATATTTGAGGCTGTGCAATATCGCTCGCTTGACAGAAAATATTGGAGAAAGTGATAATGCAGTATTTTATTACTTTTTTGGAGGGAATAATATCTTTTATTTCCCCTTGTATGCTTCCGCTTTTGCCTGTTTATATTTCATATTTCAGCGCAGATAGTGAAAGTGTCGGCGAAAAGAAGCACACAGTTATATTCAGAGCAATTGCTTTTGTGCTCGGCTTTACACTTATATTTTCCCTATTAGGCGTTTTTGCGGGCACTATAGGCGCATTATTAAAGAAGTACACTACAGTCCTAAATATTGTGTGCGGCTTAATAGTAATACTCTTCGGACTGAGTTATTTGGAAATAATCCCTTTAAACTTTTTAAAAGGTATGAAAAAAGCGCACAAAGCGACAAGTATAGCTTCAGCGTTCGTTTTTGGAGTTATTTACTCAATTAGCCTTACGCCATGCGTTGGTGCGTTTTTAGGCTCGGCTCTTATGCTTGCCTCAACCTCTGCGACTGCGCTTAAAGGCTTTATTTTACTGCTTTGTTATTCGCTCGGTTTAGGAATACCGTTTATTATTTCTGCCGTGATTCTTGATAAGATGACAAGCACGGTAAAATTTATAAAAGAGCATTACAAAACTATAAATACCGTTTGCGGAATATTTTTAATTGTAATAGGTATGCTAATGGCGAGCGGACTGTTAAATAAATTTTTAGCTTTGCTCAGTTGAGGAATAAATATGAAAAATAATATTAAAATTATAATAATGGTCGCCGTGCTTGTTGTGATTATTGCAGGCGCATTTGTAACGTATAATGTATACAAGGAAAACGCCGATAACAGCACAAAAGTGACAAATCAATCCAAAGAAAACGCGAAAATGAGCGACTTTTCTTTCTTCGATATTAATAACACTGAAGTTAAACTTTCCGATTTTTCAGGCAAGCCCATTGTGCTTAATTTTTGGGCAAGTTGGTGTCCTTCGTGCATCGGTGAGCTGCCCTATTTCCAAAGTGCGTATGATACTCACAAAGATAATGTGCAATTTATTATGCTTAATCTTACGGACGGCGAACGCGAAACAGCCGAAAGCGTTAAAAGCTTTATCACCGAGAAAAACTACACCTTCCCTGTTTTTTTGGATAAAAAAGCAGAAGGAGCCAATACCTACGGTATTTATTCAATACCGCAAACGCTTTTTATTGACAACGACGGAAAAATTATTTATACTCATACAGGAGCGATTAGCTTCCAAGAAATCGAAAAATATATTAAAGAAATAAGCGATTAATCGCTGAAATACAATGAAGGAGAAATATTATGGCTGAAATAATACTCACTGAAGAAAATTTTGAAAAAGAGGTTTTAAATTCGGATATACCTGTTTTAGTTGACTTTTGGGCAACTTGGTGCGGTCCTTGCAAAATGCTTGCTCCGATTATTGCTCAAATTGCAGAGGAAAAAGCAGGCGAAATTAAAGTCGGCAAGGTTGATGTTGACGAAGAAATGGAACTCGCCGCAGAATATCAGGTTGCAAGTATCCCGACTGTTCTATTGTTTAAAAACGGCGAGGTTGTTGAAACCTCTATCGGTTTTAAGCCCAAAGAGCAACTTTTGGATATGCTTAAATAATTAAACGAACAGTTAAAAAGGTCGGAAAGCTCCGACCTTTTTTTCTATAGTATTATGCATATTAATCCGTTGCAGCCTTCGTTTATTACTCTTTGCACGGTTTCACGCATTTTTTCTCTTGCATCAATCGGCATTCTTGCGAGCTTATTGTTTAAACCTTCATTTACTATTGAATAAATCGACTTGCCGAAAATATCGCTGTTCCATATTTCTTTTGGATTTTCTTCAAATTGTTTCATAAGATATAAAACCAAATCCTCGCTTTGGCTTTCGCTGCCGACAATTGGTGCAACCTCGGTTTGAATATCAGCTCTAAGCATATGTATGCTCGGTGCGCTCGCCTTTAACCTGACGCCATATCTTCCGCCCTGCTTCATAAGCTCCGGTTCCTCAAGTGTAAGCTCCGACAATTCCGGCATAACTATGCCGTAGCCTGTTCTCTCAACTTCATCAAGCGCCGATTTAACCTTTTCATATTTTGCCTTTATTTCGCTTAAATCACTTATCGCTAACATTAATGACTGCTCGTTTTCTACACTGACTCCGGTTTTTTCTTCAAGAATTTTATAGAATAAGAGCGAATCTGTAACAGTATCTACTACAACTGTTCCGCGGGATAAATCAATTTTTGAAATATCGGCTTGCTGTATGTTTTTATCCTCGCCGAGTAATGAGCAAATCTTATCTACATCTCTTAGATGTGAGACTTCATCTACAACCGAATTAATAAGCGAAAAAAGTTCTTTTTTAAGCCAATGCTCTTTCTCAAGCGCTTGCATCCAAGGCGGCAGCTTTATTTCTATTTGGCTTACTGGAAATTCAAACAGCACCTGCGAGAGTATTTCTTTTATACTGTTTTCTTCCATTTCCAAACAGTTTACGGGTATGACCGGAACCGAATACTTAAGAGTTAACTTGCTTGCAAGCTCTCGGCTCTTTTCGTCCTCCGGATTAATGCAGTTTAGCAAAACAACAAACGGTTTGTTTAATGATTTTAGCTCATCAATCACCCTTTCCTCCGCCATTTCGTATTCAGCACGCGGAATATCGGTTATGCTTCCGTCTGTTGTTACAACAACACCTATTGTTGAATGCTCGCTTATAACTTTTTTTGTACCTATTTCAGCAGCAGTATTAAACGGTATCTCATGGTCATACCAAGGCGTTCTTACCATCCTCGGATTTTCATCCTCAATATAACCTATTGCGCTCGGAACAACGAAGCCCACACAATCGACAAGGCGCACTTTCATATGAGCGTTGTCATCCAAAACTATACTAACCGCTTCTTCGGGAATAAACTTCGGTTCAGTGGTCATAATAGTTCTGCCCCCTGAAGACTGCGGCATTTCGTCAATAGCCCTTCCCTTTTGGTACTCTCCGTCAATATTCGGCAAAACAACTTGATTTAAAAACTGCTTTATAAATGTTGACTTTCCGCTTCTGACAGGTCCGACAACTCCAATGTAAATATCTCCGCCTGTTCTCGTTGCTATATCTGAATAAATGTTAGTCTGTGACATTTTTAATCCTCCAAGATCCTGCAATTCTCAATAATGAATATGCAAATATACACAAATATATTCCAAAACTATGACCATATCATAAGCGGCTCGGAATTATTAATTGTATCGCTTTCTAAATCGTTTTCCGCCATTATCTTATCAACTGTAGTACCGAAATGCCTTGCAATATCCCAAAGCTCATCTCCCGCTTTTGCATAGTATATTATTAATGACGAGGATTTTTTGAGCGGGCTATCGCCTAATACAATATCTTCTACTACCTTTTCGTTGCATTTTTCAAAAATTACCGCTGAAATTTTAATCTTAACCCGTATATCTACGCCATTTTCGGTAAGTGTATAATCACAACCTGTTATCTTAACGGATGGAGAACATTTAGCGTTTGTAATATCAGAAAATGATTTTTTAAAGCAATACTCGCTTTTCTCTTCCTTTAATTTCAATTCATTATTATTGTCTTCATAAAGAACAAAGCCCGATAATGATCCGCTAAAACAAAGCTCCCCGTTTTCATATTTTGAAGTTGATTTAATTTGTTCACACCAGACATCAATTGCTTTTATAATACTACCGTTTAGATTAATATTGAAACTATGAACAAAGCTTTCCGACACACTGCTGATAATCCTGTCAACTTCAACATTTCTAAAACTGCATTTACTCTCACAAACTGTTGAATAGGCGTCCTTTAATACGGGAAAATCAATACAATTATAAGAGCAGGCGTTAACCATAATAACCGCTTCAATATCCATAAGACTCATATTTCCAAGAGCTGTGGGCTTTACGGCTATTTCGAGCGAAGTTAACTCAGCTTTTAGGTCAACTGTACTATCCTCATCAACGCCCTCAACATCGAGAATTTGTGAAAACGGCAAATTATTCTCGATACTTTCAAGCGTTTCATCCTCGCTTTTATAAAGAGTTTTAATAATTAATTCACCTTTTACAAGTATCTTGTTATAAACCTGCTTTGTTTCAATTATATCTGCAAAAGCCACATTTCTGAGTATGCTTTTTATTTGTGATTTTGCCGTACCTATGTCAACTACTTGATTAACATTAATAAGCGAATAGGCGTTTCCGCTTGCAGAACAGGCAGTGATTGTGTCTCTGCGGATTTGCATATTATCGTCATTTATTTTATCTATAACCTCTTTTTTATTGCAAGAAGTAAGCTTAGCGTTTATAACAAATGCCCCATGTACTTCCGCGCGACGCGATGACGCAGCCCTGCAGTTGACATATTGTAACGAGGTTGATAATTCAAGCGCTGCTCCGACACTTGTACATGAAATATCAACCTGCGCCGAGAAAGGACAGTTTTGTTCATAAGAAAAAATTTCTCCCTCGCTAACATAAAGCAATCGCACAAGTGTTGTGCCCTCAATACTTATTCTTTCCGCCATAACGGAGCTGCTTGTTATATTCGGAAAAGCAAAGCACTGCAAAACCCTGCTTATGTCTCCACAGTAATCAGGCAGATTAATCTCACAGTCAATCGCTTGTTCAATGTTTTTCTCACACATCAGCTCATTAACAAAATAATTGGTTTTTACAATATTATTCATAATAATTTCTCCCTGTATTTTTTCACTTAAATATATGAATTCTAAAAAAGGAATATGCTTTTAATTTCATATTCGTTGACTTAGGAGAAAAATGAAAGTATAATAGTTAAAGTGAGTGTGCATAACTAAGCTTATGTTTTGGAGGTAATTTAATGTTTTACCAAATCAGAGATAATTTAACTGAAATTGAGTTTAATGATATTGATGACAACTACATCACCGTGGGATATATTGACAGCGAAACTTTAAAGGAAATCGGCTTGAAACTCGGCTTTTCACATTCCTCAATTAACTCCTGCCAAATGGCTAACGAGCATTTTAGAAGCGGTGTTGAGGTTTATGATGATTACACCTTTACCGAACTGAAAATCGCAGACCCTTTTGACCCCGAAAAATACGATTGCGTGGCATTATATATAAAGAAAAACTTAATAATCGTTGTCGATGTCGAGGACTCGGACGGTTCAACAAAAAACAAGTTTTTTTCAGCGTTAAACAGATACAGCGCACAACAGGCAACGCCTGAAAAAATAATGTACGCCTTTATTGACGCTTTAATAGTTAATGACTTTAAGCATCTGGAACTAAGAGGAAATGAAATAAGCTTGCTCGAAGAAAATGTGCTTAAAGATGATGTTGACGAGGATTTCAACCTCAGGCTGCTTTATATTAAAAAAACGCTTTTAACTATGCACAATTACTATGAGCAGCTGTTTGATATTGCAGAAGCACTTGAAGAAAACGAGAACGACATCTTTGAAAGCGAAGATTTAAGATATATGTCAAACATAGCAAATAAAATCATCCGCCTAAGAGAAGATACCGATTCATTGAGCAGCCAATTAACTCATCTGCAGGACGCTTATTCCTCCTTCCTTGACTTGAAGCTCAATAATACGATGAAGATTTTTACGGTAATAACAAGTATTTTCTTCCCTCTTACACTAATAGTCGGATGGTACGGAATGAATTTCCAAACTATGCCTGAATTTACTTGGAAATACGGATACCTCTTTGTTATTGTTTTATCAGCTGTTGTTGTATCTACAATGCTGATAATCGGCAAAAAGAAAAAGTGGTTTTAAGGTGCAGTTTTATGATAAGCTTTTTACAAAACAATTTTGCGACAATTATTATTGTTATATTATTAGCGGCTTGTATTTATTTTGCCATCAGAAAAATTATTAAAAATAAAAAATCGGGCATTGGTCCCTGCGGACACAAATGCTCCGAATGTACTGCAAACTGTGACAGAAAAAATGATGAATGAATAAAATATTTCAGCTTTGATAAAAAAAGAAAAAGAGAGCCAAGCTCTCTTTTTCTTTTCTTTAAGCCTTATCCAAAAGGTGTAGGATTAGTTTCAAAATCATTACCTTGATCAGGAAGCTGAGGCTCAGATGCCAAAATTACATCTGTCTCTTCAAAAGTAACAACTTCCATTTCAGGCTCGAGATATCTCTTTTCCATGGTGTTCTCCTTTCAAGGATTGTTTGAAATATATTTCTAATTGATATTACTATATCACAACTTCTGCTAAAAATCAAGTCTTTTTTTAAAAATAAATAAATTATGTGATTATCTGTTACCTAATGTTTACTATTTATCAGGCTCAACAATAAAGTTAAAGCCCACGCTACAGCGCAGGCTTTGGAGGCAACACCCGGATTTGAACCGGGGAATCAGAGTTTTGCAGACTCGTGCCTTACCCCTTGGCTATGTTGCCTTTTTTAAAAAATGGGAAGTTAAGTATATTAACTTCCCTTTTTTTGGAGCGGATGACGGGGCTCGAACCCGCTACCTCCACCTTGGCAAGGTGGCGCTCTACCAGATGAGCTACATCCGCATAT
>CADBNM010000015.1 GCA_902796055.1 Oscillospiraceae bacterium | reverse complement strand
CTCTGAAAAATGAATATTTTTGTGAAATATACACATTTTTATAAAAAATACTTGCATTTTTATTCATTTAGTGCTAATATGTACTCACAAATTTAAAAACACATTATTTTTGGAGGAAAAAACTATGAAAAAGGTATTATCTATTGTTCTGGCAATTACTCTTGTCGCTCTTATTGCGGTAGGTTTTGCATCCTGCAAGGGCAACAAAGAAGAAAAACAGACACTTGTAATGGCTACAAACGCTGAATTCCCGCCTTATGAATTCCATGAAGGCGACAAGATTGTAGGCATCGACGCTGAGGTTGCTCAAGCTATCGCAGACAAGCTCGGCATGGAGCTTAAAATCGAAGATGTTGCGTTTGATTCTATCATCCCCGGCGTTCAGGCAGGCAAATACGATATGGGTATGGCAGGCATGACCGTTACAGAGGAAAGGCAGAAGAGCGTTAACTTCTCAACCTCTTATGCAAAGGGCGTTCAGGTTGTAATCGTTAAGGAAGGCTCCGACATCAAGACTATTGATGATGTTAAGGGCAAGAAGATAGGCGTTCAGACTTCCACAACGGGTGATATTTACGCTTCTGCTGATCCGAAAGATGGCGGCTTCGGCGAAGAGAATGTTACAAAGTATGATAACGGCGCTGTTGCAGTTCAGGCTCTTCTTTCCGGTAAAATAGATTGCGTTATTATTGATAACGAGCCTGCTAAGAGCTATGTTGCGGCAAATAAGGGCTTAACTATCCTTGAAACAAGCTATGTTGAAGAAGATTACGCTATCTGCTTCAATAAGGAAAACACAGAGCTTCAGGAAAAGGTTAACAAAGCTCTCGAAGAACTTATTGCCGACGGTACAGTTAAATCAATCGTAGATAAATATATCAAAGCTGACTGATAATTTATTGAACTGAAAAAATAAAGGATTAAACCTCTTAGGGCACAAAAGGCTGCGTCCTAAGAGGTTTGTGTATTTATAAGTGGAAAGGTATTTATGATGTCATTTTTTACATTGAGTGTTTCAAACGAATCCTTTGCAGATTTATTTAAGCGCGTTTTCATTGATGACAGCAGGTATATGAAACTTATCGAGGGTTTTATCAATACCCTTAAAATAACCGGCGGCGCGCTCGTTGTCGGTATAGTAATAGGCGTTTTAATTGCCGCTGTGAGAACATCTTACGATAAAAACAAGGAAACGATGAAGCTTAAAGGCGGATTTGGTTATCACCTTTTAGGCGTTCTTAATTTAATATCTAAAGTCTATTTAACCGTCATAAGAGGAACTCCGGTAGTAGTTCAACTTATGATTATGTATTTTGTTGTTTTTGCCGCCTCGGATAACGGCGTTCTTGTCGGCATAATCGCTTTCGGTATAAACTCCGGAGCGTATGTTGCCGAAATTTTCAGAGCCGGCATTATGAGTATAGACCAAGGTCAGTTTGAAGCGGGCAGAAGCATAGGATTTAACTATGTGCAAACTATGCGCTACATAATTATTCCGCAGATGTTTAAAGCGGTTTTGCCCACGCTTTTAAACGAATTTATTGCGCTTTTAAAAGAGACATCTGTTGCGGGTTATGTAGGTGTTATGGATTTAACAAAAGCCGGTAATATTATCGGCGGCAGGGTATTTAACTATTTCCTTCCGCTTGCGGTTGTTGCGCTTATTTATCTTGTTTCGGTACTCATTCTTACAACTATTGTAGGCAGAGTTGAAAGGAGGCTTCGCAAGAGTGAACGGTAATTATTTAATTGATGTTAAAAATTTAAAAAAGCATTATAACGGCGGCGAAGTCAAAGCGCTTGACGGTATAAATTTGCAAATTGAAAAGGGCGAAGTTGTTGTTATAATCGGACCTTCAGGTTCGGGCAAATCAACTATGTTGCGTTCGCTCAATTTGCTTGAGCTTCCTACAAGCGGCAGCATAATTTTTGAGGGCGAGGATTTAACTAATCCGAAGCTTGATATAAACAAGCACCGCCAGAAAATGGGAATGGTTTTCCAGCATTTCAATCTCTTTCCGAATATGACAGTACTCAAAAACCTTACTATTGCACCGATTAAATTGCTCGGTATGAATAAAGAAGACGCCGATAAAAAGGCGCTCGAATTGCTTGCAAAGGTAGGGCTTGAGGATAGGGCGGACGCTTATCCGAGCCAGCTTTCGGGCGGACAGAAGCAGAGGGTTGCAATTGTGCGAGCACTTTGTATGGAGCCTGAGGTTATGCTCTTTGACGAGCCGACCTCCGCGCTTGACCCGGAAATGGTAGGCGAGGTTCTTGAAGTTATGAAATCTCTTGCAAAATCGGGTATGACAATGGTTGTAGTAACCCATGAAATGGGCTTTGCAAAGGAAGTCGGCACGAGAGTTGTGTTTATGGACGCGGGTGTAATTCTTGAAGAAGGCACCCCCGAGCAAATCTTTGAAGCCCCAAAGGATCCGAGACTTGTGGACTTCCTCTCAAAGGTGCTGTAGGAACAGGCGCCAAAGCGGCGTCACGATATATATTTAAAAGCAAGCGAGGCTTCCGTCGGAAGCCTCGCTTGAGATTATCGAAAAAGCGGCTAAAATCGTGCAGACTAAAAATATTAACAGAAAGCAGACGATTTTTAACTTTTATTAAAAAACTTGAACCTGTGATTATTATAAGTAAAACG
>CADBNM010000014.1 GCA_902796055.1 Oscillospiraceae bacterium | reverse complement strand
TAATCAATTTCTTCTTCGGTAAAATCGGTAAGATAAAGCGAAAGCACCTCTTTTGCTCTGCCTATATAATCAAGCTCTGCCAAATGCTTAATAAAATCCTTGCCGACCTGCGGTATTTCGCAGGGTACGAACAATCCGCCCTCGACAGAAATACCGTTGGTAATAGCTTCGGCAGCAGTTACCTTTACGGATTTATCTCTTGTACTTGTATAAAACATATTGTTCCTCCAATATTATTTACATTAAATATCATCAGCGCTGTACGCATTCTTTATGTGATTGATAGTATAATCTTCAAAATTATCCTGCCGCTTAAAATAAACCTCTATAACATCAAAACGAGCAGGCATATCTATAGCATAATATGAGATAAAGTGAGATGAAGCAAGAATTGTTTTTTGCTGCTTCTGCTCGGTTACAAACTCTGCGGGAGTCGCAATCGAGCCTGCGCTTCTCGCTTTAACTTCAAAGAAAACAAGGTGTTTTTTATCTATGCCTACAATATCTATTTCGCCGAAACGGCAGCTATAATTTGCTGTTACAATGTCTATGCCGTTTTCGCGCAGATAGCGGCAGGCATATATTTCTCCCCATTCGCCCGTCTTGTTCATTTTTCTAGAATCTTCTTCAAAAATGATTTTCTGTGTATTTCGCAAATACCGTATTTTTCAATCATTTCATAGTGAAGCTTAGTGCCGTAGCCCTTATGCTTTTCAAACTGATACTGAGGGTATTTTTGAGCCATTTCAAGCATATATCTGTCCCTCGTGACCTTAGCGAGAATTGATGCGGCTGAAATATTAGCACTTTTAGCGTCTCCCTTAACAACAGTTCTCTGGGTAACACTAAGCCCCGGCTTTGCATTACCGTCAATAAGCGCGATGTCGGGCTTTACCTTTGTAAGCCCTTCAAACGCTCTTCTCATAGCAAGAAAGGTTGCCTGAAGAATATTGATTTCATCAATTTCTTTTTCACTTGCAAAAGCGATTGAATAATCGAGTGCCTGCTCCTTTATCACATCATATAAAGCTTCCCTTTTCTTTTCGGAGAGCTTTTTCGAATCGTTCACGCCCTCTATCACCTCGCCCTTGGGAAGCACAACGCAAGCCGCACACACGGGACCTGCAAGCGGTCCTCTGCCCGCTTCGTCAATGCCGCAAATTACCTGATAGCCTTCTTCAAGGGCTTCATTTTCATATTCAAGCCAATCCATCAATAATCCTCCGGCATTTCAAATGTAAATTTTCCAAGCTTACCTTTTTTAAATTCATCGAGCAGCATTACGGACGCTCTTTCGTAGTCAATTTCTCCTCCTGAAATGAGCATACCTCTTTTTTTGCCTATCATTTCAAGGATTTCCCAAGACTGTTTACCGTCAATGCTATCGAGCTTATACCGCTGACAAAGCCTATCGGCATAATAATTTTTGATATAGTCAATCAAGCGGATAGCCATAGTTTCGCTGTCAATTACATCATTTTTAACTGCACCGGTAAAAGCAAGCTTATCGCCTATTTCCTTGTCCTCAAATTTCGGCCAAAGCACACCGGGTGTGTCAAGCAGCTCTACGCCCTTGCCTATAACGAACCACTGATTTGCACGAGTAACCCCCGGCATATTTGCGACCTTCGCCTTTGAATTTTTAGCCATTCTGTTTATAAACGACGATTTACCTACATTCGGTATGCCCACAACCATAATTCTGAGAGGTTTGCCCGACATTCCTTTTTTGTTGTTCTTTTCAATCGTATCGGCTAATACTCTTCTGACTAAAGGCAAATAAGCATTAAGACCTTTGCCGAGTTTACAATCCACAGCAAGCGCCCAAATGCCCTTTTGCTTATAATAATCTATCCATTTTTGTGTCGCCGCATCGTCCGCATAGTCCGCTTTATTGAGCAATATTATTCTCGGTTTATTGGCAATAATGCTATCAATATCAGGATTTTTGGAGGACTCCGGCAAACGCGCGTCGCGGATTTCCGTAACAGCGTCAACAAGCTTTAAATTCTGCTCTATTTCCCTTCTCGTCTTAGCCATATGGCCGGGAAACCACTGAACGGTATCTTTAATTCTCTGCGCCATAATTATCCTATTTTAAACTTTCCGAAGGGTAACATTCTGAACTGCGCCTCGCCGATAATGTAGCGAACATCAATGTCGCCAATTGAGCTATCACGGCTGTCCCATGAATCGTTTCTGTTGTCGCCCATGCAGAATACGCAGCCTTTTTTAACCTTATGAGGGAATTTAACATTGAAGCTTCTGTAAGTAGGTGCGGCAATATAAGGCTCATCCAAAACCTTACCGTCAACCTTAACAACGCCATTATCAAAATCAATATCAACAGTCTGTCCCTCGGTTGCAATAACACGCTTGATTAAAGGCTCGTTTGCAGCCGTAGGCTGAGTTATAACGACAATGTCGCCCTGTTTGGGCTGATATTTCACATTAGAAAGCACAAGCCAATCACCGCTGTTAAGAGTAGGATTCATTGAGTCGCCTACAACTCCCGATACTCTAAAGCAAAGAGTAAAGATAATAAAAATGATTACGAGAGCCTGAACAATTATCTCAACAAAATCATAAAAATTAGGAATAAAGCTTGACTTTTTCTTGTTTTTTTCTGCCATTTTATACTCCTTTAAATAAAATGAAGTAAATACTTTTGCGGAAGGTAGCAATAAAGGGTGCAAAAAGCACCCCTTTGCAGTACACTATTAAAGTGCTTCTTTAACTTTTGCTGCCTTGCCGACTCTGTCACGAAGATAGTAAAGCTTGCTACGGCGAACCTTACCACGACGAACAACTTTAAGAGAATCAACATTAGGAGAGTGGAGCGGAAATACCCTCTCAACACCTACACCGTAAGAAATACGGCGAAGAGTAAAGGTTTCGGAAATACCGCTGCCCTTCTTGGCAATAACTGTGCCTTCAAATGCCTGAAGTCTTGAACGGTTACCCTCGCGAATTCTAACCTCAACGCGAACAGTATCACCGATATTGAACTCAGGTGTCGATTCTTTTAAACAAGCGTCTGACATTGTTTTTAAAGCATCCATGTTTTTTCCTCCCTTAATTCAGGCGTTCTTGCGTTTTGATTCACCGGCATTAGCCTAAAAACGCAGAGGACTCACCTTTTTAGCGCCTGATTTGGCGCTAACCGCACCGAAATATATTCGGCGGAAACAAAATGCCTATGCTCTCGCTAATAAGAATTTATTATTAAGAGCCTAATAATATTAGCACAAAGGCTTTAATAATTCAAGTACTTTTTTAATTTATTTGAAAATTTTATAGTTTTCATCTAAAACGCAGTCCTTTGTGATGTTTCGGCTTTCATAATCAATATCCGCATCACGCTCCAAGGATTTTGCGAAAAGCATAGGATTTAAGTTGTTATTCTGTCCTGAAAGACAAAGTATTCTCAACATAATCCTGTTTTCGGAAACATCTAATCTGTAAGTAATTACATTGGGCAAAAGATTAATCTCTTCATCCACCTTTTTCTTTCCGCGCTTAACCTTTTTTACAGCCGGAAGAAAATCGCTTTTAATTATACTTTCCATGCGTTCGGCAGTCTCGGCGGCACTGTCGAGAGTATAGGTAAAATCATACACCGCGCAGTAAATATCCTTGATTTTCAATATCGGTTCGTGAACACTTACCACCTTTATTCCTTCGGGCAAAACCGCATTGAGGCGTTCTCTGATTAATTCGTTTGAAAAGGCATCGTCTGTAATACGAATATCAAGACTTTCACACTTGCTCTCAACGCCTAAAGGCAATGGCATAAAATACCTGAAATGCGGATGGGGATTAAACCCTTCGGTATACCAAATAGGTATTTCCGCTCTCCTTACCGCTCTATAAAAAACTCGATTCAAATCAAGGTGAGAGATGTACTTTGTGTCGCCCAGCTTTGTGTAATCAATTCTTACTTCGCGCATGGCATACACCTCCCGTAAGCTTATCAGCCGAACACGCCGCGCATTTTTGCCTGCAGTTGGGGCTTGTCTGACTTTTGTGGGCTTTCAGATTTTCGGAAATCAGGTAATCCTTTCTAATAGCGTAATCGAGGTGATCCCATGGTAAAACTTCCTCGAAAGGTATTTTTCTGTTGGCGAAAAAAGCGGGGTCAACGCCACATTCCTCAAAGGCGTTCATCCATTTTGAAAAATCAAAAAATTCATACCATGAATCAAACTTGCAACCGTTTTCAAACGCTTTTTCAATAACATCGCACAGCTTTCTCGAGCCTTTTGCAAGCACGGCTTCAATAAGAGTATCCTCGCTGTTGTTATAGGAAATTGAAACCTTTTTACATTTGTTTGCAGAAAGTAAAATTTCCTTTTTTCTTTCAAGTGTTTGTCTGTCGTCCGCCGCTTCCCACTGGAAAGGAGTGAAAGGCTTCGGAATAAAAGAAGAACAGGAAATATTAATTGAAACGCCTTTATTCTTAGGCTTGTCGGGCAACGATCTGTAAAGCCCTACAACTCTTGAAGCGAGTGCGGGAATACCTGCTACATCCTCATCTGTTTCTGTGGGAAGTCCCATCATAAAATAGAGCTTAACCTGACTCCAGCCGCCCTCAAAAGCCATTTTGCAGGTTCTCATCAGTTCCTCTTCGGTAACATTTTTGTTTATTGCGTTCCTGAGCCTCTGAGTACCCGCCTCGGGTGCGAAAGTAAGTCCGCTTCGTCTTACCTTGGCAAGCTTTTCGGCAAGAGACTCGGAAAAATTATCAACCCTGAGAGACGGTAAAGACAGATTAATCTTCTTCCCTTCACACGAATCTATCAAATCGGGCAATAATGTTTCAATTTCAGAATAATCACTTGTGCTTAAAGAGCAAAGCGAAAGCTCCTCATAACCAGTATTATCACACAATTCTTTGGACTGTTCTTCAATAACCCTACTTGATTTTTCACGGATAGGTCTGTAAATAAAACCCGCCTGACAGAAACGGCAGCCTCTTATGCAGCCTCTGAATACTTCGGCAGTCGCCCTATCGTGCACCGCCTGAACAAAAGGCACGACAAAGGTTTCGGGATAATAAGCTTTATCCAAATCGGCAACAACGCGTTTTTTAACAGAAGCAGGAACGCCCTCCCTGTTCGGCGTAACGCTTTTTATTGTATTGTCGGGATTATATTCAACATCATAAAAGCCCGGCACATAAAGACCTTGTATTTGTGAAGCCCTGTAAAGAAATTCCTCACGGCTTGTCCCCTCTTTTTTGCACTGCCTGTAAAGCTCAATGTATTCGGGAGTTACCTCCTCGCCTTCACCGAGCGCAAAAATATCAATAAAGTCGGCAATCGGCTCGGGATTACAAACGCAGGGTCCGCCCGCTATTACAATGTTTTTTAACCCCGTCCTATCTTTAGAGCGCAGTGGCATATGCGCAAGCGAAAGCATATTGAGAACATTTGTATAACTCATTTCATACTGTAAAGTAAAGCCGATAAAATCAAACTCTTTTAATTCATCGCCGCTTTCAAGCGCAAACAGAGGAATGTTTTTCTCTCTCATTTGCTTTTCCATATCTTCCGCAGGCGCAAAGCATCGCTCGCACCATACACCGTCGAGCGAATTCATAAGTCCATATAAAATTTTCATACCGATATGCGACATCCCTATTTCATATAAATCGGGAAAACAAAACGCAAATCTTACATCAACTTCCGCCTTGTTTTTTACAACGCTGCCAAGCTCACCGCCGGTATAACGCGCGGGCTTTTCAATATACGGTAACAGTTTTTCAATTTCTTTGCTTCTCATAATACCTCTAAAAATTATATTAGTGATATTATAGACTATTTTCTGCCATTTTTCAATCTATGCAGAAAGAAAAAGCGAGAAGGCAAGGTATACAGATACAATTATCAAAGAAGGATTAAATCTTACTTTAGCGCATATAATAACACCTAACACGAACAAGCCGAAACAGCAAATCAAAGATATGATTTTTACTGTATTTAAAGGATTTTTTACTGATTTCAATTCGTTCAGCAGAAGTAATAATACATCCCCACCGTCTAAGTTTTTTATAGGCAAAGCATTAAAAATGCAAAGCGCAAAATTAATTAATGCACATTTTAAAAAAGTTGCATTTTTTAAAGCAAAAAATGCAACCGCAAAGCAAAAGCAGGCTGCAAAATTAAAAAAGCAGCCTGAAATTAACACCAAAAAATCCTGTTTTGCATTTAAAGACTTTTCTTCCTTTTCAATGTATATTCCGAACGGTTCAAAATATAACTTTTTTATTTTTACACGGCAAAATATCATGGCAATTATATGCGACAACTCGTGAAAAAGCATAAATATAAAACACAATAACACCGTACCGTTTTTATCAAAAGCTACCATAAAACAAACAAATATGCAAAATAAAAATGAAATATTTATAGTTACATTATTTACTTTAAAGCTCATTGGCAAAGAACAAAAGCGGGGTTGTAGTAAATATCGTCAATTAATATGCTAAAATGCAAATGCGGACCGGTAGACCAGCCTGTAGAACCCATTTTCGCTATCCGGCTTCCTCCCGAAACAACATCTCCGACATTTACGCTAACGCTCTTTAAATGCGCATAGAAGGTTTTTATTCCGTTTCCGTGATTGATATATATGTAATTACCGTAAACATCATCGCTGCCCGTGCTTTCAACAAGACCGTAGTAAGCGGCTTTTACCGCTGTTCCCTCTTTGTTTGCTATGTCAACTCCCGTGTGAAAGCTGAGCTTTTCGCTTACAGGATTAATTCTATACCCGAAGGGTGACGATATTTCACCTGCCGCCGGTCTGCAAATATCAGCAGAAATAATGTATTTCGAAGCTGAGCAATTATCGGGATACGAGTTTGAATCGGCAGCTTCATCCTTGCCACCACTGCCTTTGTCGGACTCACTGATATTATTATTTTCGTCAACAAAAAAAGCCTTTATTTTTTTCCACACCTGTCTCGTTTTCTTGCTGTCCATATCATTTCCCGCTATATCAACATATTGCTTTGACAATTTATTATATTCAGACGGACTGACCTTTTTTACAAGGAGCAAGACGCCTAATATCAAAGCTACGGCGACGGCTTGGATTATTAATACTTTTATTATCGGGAATTTAGTTTTCTTAACATTTTGCATAAAATCACCTATGTATTTTTAGTATATTTTAAAGCTCAAATCTATTGCTTGATTATAATAATATATGATATAATTATATTGATTATGAATGCTTGTATCGGAGGTTTTATCATGAACAGATTTTCAAAATTAATTGCTTGTATTCTTACGCTTATAATGTTATTCAGTGCATTACCGCTTTCGTTTGCTCAAAATAAAGAGCAAATTGTAAATGACAGCGTTAACGAGGATTACAATAATTTCATTTCTTCAAATAATGAATTATTATCCGATGATTATGTTAAAGGAGAAATACTGTTTAATTATATTTCCGATAATAATTCAAAGTCCTCTTCTCTTAAATCCATTGAAAAGGAATTTGATATTAAAATTCTCGAAACTATTGACCAAAGCGCATTGAACAGCCTTACAAAAGGCGCTTCAATAAATGAAAAACAAACTCTCTACAGAGCTTCGTTTGACAACGATGATATCAGCGTATATGAGCTTTGCAAAGCGATGAACGAGCTTGACAATATTAAGGATTGCGAGCCGAACTATACATATACTTCATGTTCAACCTTTGTTATGCCTACCGAGATCTCAAATTCTTCCGAATATGCAAACCGCCAAAAATGGTATTTCGATAAAATGCATATTCCTCAAACCTGGCAAGATTATTCGACCTTAGGCGAAGGCGAAGTTGTGTGTGTTATTGACTGCGGTCTTAATTACACTCACAATGAAATTAAAAATAACCTTTGGACGGATGCAGACGGTAATCACGGCTACAACGCTGAATTCAACAATAACGATATATACGGCAAGGAGCCTGACGGTCCCGCTCACGGCTCTCACTGTGCCGGCATAATTGCTATGGAAGGCTCAAACGGCGGTCTTGTAGGCGTTGCTCCGAAAGCAAAAATCATGGTTTGTAATGCCGCAACCGCTTCAACAGGCACTTTTACGAACGCCAATTTGATTAAAAGCATTGAATACGCCGTAGACAACGGTGCTGATGTTATTTCAATGTCCTTAGGCGGATATTCTTTCAGCTTCAATCTCGATAAAGCACTTACGAAAGCTTCATTGGGCGCCGTTATTTGCTGCGCTGCAGGTAACGAAGATAATAATGCTTCCAAGAGGCTTCATTGGCCGAGCGCAAGCGGTGCTGTTATAGGCGTTATGGCATTGGGCTCAGGCTCAAGTGCCTCTACCCTTTCAAGCTATTCAAACTATGACCTCACGGGCAAATATTATCAGGTCGCAGCGCCCGGAACCGATATCTACGCTATTGACGCTACAACTGCTACCGGCTACACACGGATGAGCGGCACATCTATGGCTACACCTTTTATGGCAGGTATATGTGCATTATATGCTTCCGTACATCCCAATATGTCGGCAACTCAAATCAGAAATGCTCTTATTAAAGGCGAGGGTGAAATGGTTAAAGGATACAAAAGCGACGCTCAAAGCTATTCCTTTAAAAGAGTTACGCCCGAAAGCCTGCTCGGTTTTACAGGCGAAGCACCCGTAAATGTTACCATTAACGACTCCTTGCTTAACACTAAAGTTCGCGAAGCGCTTAATGTAAGCAATTCGTACAGACTTACAAACTACGATTTAGAGTGTATTTCAAGCCTTGATTTAAGCGGAACGGATTTTAGAAATTACTCTGAGCTTTCAAAGCTCGGCAAGTTAACTTATATAAACCTTTCAAATACCAATATCAGCGATGCTGACGCTTTGCAGGTTATAAATAATTTATCGCCCACCACGCTTGTAATTGATTTCTCACATAACAATCTGACAAATCTTGACTTTTTGACAAGCTATAACTCATATTTATCAAGAGTTGATTTTTCCTTTAACAATTTAACTAATATCGCCGGTATTGCGGGATTTACTTCACTTTCCGAATTGAATATTGCAGGAAACCGTATTAAAGATATTTCTCCTGTATCTACACTAACGGGATTAGTATATTTATATGCGCCCGGAAATCTCATTTCAAATCCAAAACCGGTTATAAATATCTCTATGCTTGAAGAAGTATATTTCGGAAACTATAATCCTAATTTAGCAGATATGTTCGGCGAATTATATTTTACCTCCGGTAATATGGGCAACAGAATAAAATCGCTTGCACCTTTCACAAAGCTTTCTATCACTTCATCCCGCTTACACTATTTGAATCTTTCCTTTAATGAATTGTGCCTTGATAAACAATACAACTCCAATGCTGCAAGAGTATTGCAATTGTTAGATAAAATCGGAACGAGAACTCGCGCAAACAAGGATAATCCTTTCACAGAGCAGACATCTAAATTGGTTCTTCTCCCCAATTCCGAAAACAGCGATCCCGCCGCTCACGGCGATTACGCAATACACTTTGAGGGTGAAAACAACTTTGCTGTAATCTCACTCGAACAAAATTCTTTCCAAATCCCCTGTTATTCGGAATCGGCGCTCGAATACAAAATCAATGATGAATCCCTTGCGTTCATTAACGGAAACGGCGAGCTATATCCCAAAAAAGCAGGTCACGGCTATGTTACAATTAAGTCAGACGATGATGTGAAAACTTTCTTTTTCACTATAAAAGATACTGTCGTTAAAAACGCCGCAATCTACAATCCTTCATCTCTCTATGCCGCGGGCGAAGAATATAAGGCAATTGTTTACACGGAGCAAACCGATAAAATAAAACTGACAGTAAACGGCGGTTCTGTTTTAGGTGAATATATGCAGAGCGAATACTCTAACCCCTGCTATGACGCTCAAGGGAACAAATATTTAAGATGGATTGTGCCCTTCACTATAAGTGAAAGCGGTTCATATCAAATTAAAGCCTATGCTTATTCGCAAACAAACGCCTCTTATAGCAACAATTCCGGCTCATTTGATATCTCTCTGGTTGATAAAACCGACAACACCTTAAGCGGTGTAATCGCCGGATACAATACAATGTTCAATGCTAAAGTCACACTTTGCACAGCTAACGGCGACGAGCTGCAGCATACAACTCTAAGCGGCTTAAGCAAGGATAAAACCTTTAAATTCTCCTGTGTTCCTAACGGCAACTACATTGTTAAAGCCGAAAAGGACGGATGCAAGGACGCATATATTTTCAATGTTCGAGTTGACGGCGACACATTTATTGACGACAATATTGACCTCTGCTCGGCAGCAGGAGATACAAACACCGACAATACAATTGATATTACCGATATTTCCGAAGTGCTTTTAAGCGATAATTACGGCAACAACATTTCGGACGCCGCAAATATCCTTTGTGATACGGATGGAGATAATACAATCAGTTTAAGCGATATTTCAATTATTATCTCAAACTACTCAAAATAATTCTGCCCCCACTTCAAATACTTTCAGCGGAGGATAAACAATGAAAAAAATGATTAAGACAAGCACAAAATTACTATCTTTTATGCTTGCTCTGTTCCTTGCATTTTCCTATTGCATAAGTGTTTCAGGCGAATACTATATGGATTCGCATCCTCATGCCGTTAATGAGAATATGACTGATGCAGAGGTTGAAAAACAAGACCTTGAAAGCTTTAAAGACACACAGGGCTTTGACTATCACGACGCAAAAAGGAACGATTATGCTCCTAACGAGATAATCGTTCAGATTTGTTCTGCAAAAAAAACAGCTAAAGCAACCATCTCGTCCGTTAAAAGCGAATACGGTTTATATTCGGGGAGCATACTTCGCACTCAGGAAAGCGCCGATGAAAACACTACTTCCGTTTCTTCGCTCGGCAAACAAAACGACATTGTTTATACCTGCCACTTTATGACCGAAGAGGAGGACATCATTTCCCTTTGCGACAGGCTTAGTAAAGACAATTCCGTGGTTTATGCGCAGCCTAATTTTAAATACTACGCTTGCGACGATAATACAGTTAATATGGCGGCGGACTCTCAAGCTGAAAGTTTCACCGAGCCTACAGCTTTTTCAACCACTGGCTATCAAAACAATCTTAAATGGTGGTTTGATTATTGCAATATAAGCTCCGCTTGGGAAACCTATGCAGATTCTTCAACGGGATACGGTTTAGGTAAAAATATTAAAGTTGCTGTTATTGATACGGGCTGTAACACGGCGCACGAAGATATAAAAGCCAATCTTTGGTCGCATCCTTCTAATTCCAATTATTGCGGCTACTATGCTTACCAAAGCCGCATAACCAACTCTGATGTTTATATTACGAAGAACGCTCAGTTTGACGAAAACGGTCACGGCTCTCACTGTTGCGGCACTATAGCAATGAACGGCGACAACCGCGTCGGCGGTATCGGCACTGCGCCCAAATGCAAAATAATGGTTATGAAAGCAGATAGGGGCGACGGCGGCAAGTCGTTTTACGGTGATGAATTAATCATTTCCCTTCAAAAGAGCAAGGAATTTGGCGCGGATATTATCAGTATGTCATTAGGCGGATATAATTTTGACTATTCATTATATCAAACCTACCAAGAGGTTTCCTCCTCTTGCTTAATTGTCTGTGCGGCAGGTAACGAACATTTTGACACAACCGAAAAGCTGCACTTCCCTTCTGCCGCCTCCTGCAATATGGGTGTTATGGCAATGAACAACTCTGCAACAAGTCCAAAACTCGCCACCTTCTCAAACTACGATACCACCGGCAATTTCTATAAAGTGGCAGCGCCGGGAACAAATATCTATTCTCTCGATTACAGCGGAACAAATACATACAAATTATTAAACGGCACTTCAATGGCAACTCCTGCAACCGCAGGTATGATTGCCAGTTATATGTCTTATATTAAATATGTAAAAGGATATGATTGGTCGCCTGCGCAGTATCAGTACAGAATTGAATCAACGCTTAATTATTCTTCAAATAATCTTGAAATAGGCGCTTACAGTTCTTATTATCACCCTGTTGCATATGAGCTTGGCTCTAAATTTAAAGTTTGCAATCTTAAGCATCTTATTGCAAATGGTTCAGGGGCATTTTCGACTCCTGCTAAAACAAGTTTTAATAATTCTGTTATTAAGCAGGGCGTTATGACTGCGACAGGACTTAGTGAAGATGAAATCAACTCTTATGTGCTTAGGCGCGTATCTCTGCTTCAATGGGGTTCAACATTAAATACCCCGTTAAGAAGCGTTACCGATTTTTCGGATTTATCCAAGTTATCGGGTTTAAACTATATAGACTTCACAAGCTGTGTTGGTGTAAAGCAGTCAAATCTCGACTCTATTATTTCCTCCCTGCCGGCAACGCTTGTACATCTCGACCTTAGGACAAGTGCGTCTTTAACCGATATTTCCTGCATAGCTAACTCGAAGTTTACATGCATGCACAAATTAGATATATCGGGTAATTCTATTGAAAATATAGGCGCAATTGCTAAACTTACATCGCTAAAATTCCTCAACGCTCAAAATAATAAAATTAAAGACATTTCTGCGCTTTCGGGAATGACTCATATTCAGGAAATCAATCTTTCAAATAATCAGATTGAAGACCCGAATCCCGCTTTTGCTTCAAAGTTTTTAAGTGATATTAATCTAAGTAATAACAGGCTCAGCGATTATACTCAACTTTATAATTACAAAGGTGCCGCTTATTCTTCATCATTTAATTCCAAAACCATCAACTTCAATGTAAGCGGCAACTATATGAGCAACTTAACGAGCACTGTTGCAAACGACATTATTGAAGCGATTAGAGCAAATAATACAATCAGCGGTACAACTTATGTTGAAACGATTAACTTCACTTATAATAATCAGTCCTCAACAACTTTAGTGCCGATGACTGAATTTAAAATATCCGATACAACAGTAACGCGTGAGCAATTCTGTTCGGGTAATCTTAATCTTAATGCATTAACGGGCTTCACGGCTTATCCTTCAAACGCCAACCAATACAAGTACCTAAATTGGACTTGCTCAGAAGAAGGATATTGTGCTCCGGACGGTTCAATTCTAATCTCCCCCGACCAAATAACTTCAACAAGAACAATCAGCTTTACCGGCACTGCTCCTGAGGCTTCCGGAGCAACAGTTTACGGCACAGATAACCAAGCCTCTAAAACGATTAAAATCACCATAACCGCACCCGAACTCTATAATGCATATGTTTCTGAAAGAGTTGCTGCAACCGGCTCGGTTGTAACTATTATTGCAACAACAAATATTTATGCTTCCTCGCTTGTTCTGCGTTCGGGAACAGGTTCAAACGCAACAACATATACCGCTTTTGATTTAACTAATACTAATAATAATAAGAATTTGCTTGCAAACGACCAATGCTATCAGTACATTTTCCGTGTTCCAACCTCAATTACAAATACTGCAGGCAATTATTCGCTATATTTGTTTGCGGCAGATTCGGCAGGAACCTACACTGCAAGCACAAGCGCTGATGTAAGCGGCAAAACCGCTTATGCGTACAAGAGCTTGGGTACGCTTTATATTAAAGATTCAGTTGCCTATTCTTCCGATGTTACTATAGCGTCTGACAAAAGCGTTAACCGCTACGGTCAGGCAGCGATATATTCCGTAAATGCTGGAACCTCCGCATCTTCGCCCGCAAAAACAAGCGGCACATATACCTTTAGCCCCAGTTCATTTAAATATCTAGGTATAGGCGCGCAGTATTCTGCTTACGGCGTGGCGTTTAACGGCAGAGAATATGACGGATATCCGAGCACAAACACAGGCAAGACAACTGTTTCTTTAAAGCTCGACGGCACTGAATTAACCAATACGGAAATAAACACCGTTGCGCCTGAGGTTACCAATGTAAGCGTCCGCAACAATAATTCTTATAAAACGGACGGTTATGTAGAATACTTGGTTAAAACGAACACGGACGCAACAGGCGTCAAGGCCGTCAACCCGATTAGCAAAGAAGAAGTCGAGGGCGTTGATATTGACCATATCCTTACTACCACCGGTTCTTCAACAGGCACTTACGGAGCATATAACAGCTCTTATTGTTATAAGCTGTGGGTAATGCGAGTACCGATTAAATCGAATAAAACACTCACTGAAGTTACAATTACAGCGTATGACCCGATTGGCGACGGAGCTGTAACTAAAACTCCCGCAACGGGGATTAAAGCGTCACCAAATAAGTATATTTATATTGATTCAACAACAAAATACAGAAATTTCAGCACTGACTTGGTATTATACCCTCTTGACTCAAGCGGAAATTCTATAGCCGATTGCTGTAAAAGTGTGACCTACAGTATTCCGGATACAAATAATTTCTATATTAATTCGTCCACAAGCGGGTTTGTATACTGTAATTACGATAATATTTTAAATTCAACTTCATCTCAATTTGTTTCTGTAAGGGTTACCGCTACGCTGGAAAGCGGCGCGAGTGACTCCTCTTATCTGCGCGCATATGTGCCGTATATCGATTCCATAACCTACGACCGTGACGCTTCGATTTTAACAACCGGAGGAACAGTATATTATACTGCAAAAACTTACGGTATTGATACGCTTTATATCAGGAATGACGATTCCGCGTATACCAATCCGATACAAACACTCACTCTTGATGATACAGACAATTACACAACAGGCGTTGATGATGACAACAACAAGTACACCCTTTGGACTTTCGAAAGAGTATTCGGTCAGGACAGTCCGCTTAAAACCTATGTTAGAGGCAGTTATAATTATTCGGACACCCAAACTGTACACACTCCGAGTTATAAACTCTCATCTGTTTGGAAAGCATATGATTTAGGTGATTACAGCGCTTGGCAGGCACAGCTTGAAAGACTTAATGAAAGCATCTTAGAAACAGTGCGCAACGCTTACTCAGATTCGGAGGAATTTGAAAGCAAAGCCGATTTAGTCCAAAACTGCATTAACAATGCTTATATGTATTACAGCGATGAGCAGCAAGACTTGATTGATACTCAAACACAACAGTTAAAGAGTTACATCGACAGTCTTTGCGGATACGACGCTTACAATGAAGCAATTGAAAGGTACAACGAGGCTGTATCTCAAGGTATTTACTATATTCCTGCCGAATTAACCACACTTGCGGCTATAACGGATTATGATGACTCCACCGTAAAAGACTTAGCTAACAAAATAACATATTATCTTGATACGCTTGAACTGCTTGCAGATACTTCCGCTTGGGAAAATGCGCTTGCTTCAATACCTGAAAACTACTCGCAGGTATTAGAAGAGGGAGAAAGCTACTTCGTTTATTTGAAGGCTGATATCGATGCAATTGATGAATTAAAGGAAAATCAATTTATTCAACCCCTTCCCGCTTCAACACAAACTCAAATTGACGAAGCAACAGAAAAACTAATTCAGGCAATTGCTCATTTACAGGCACATAAAATTGATGTGACTGCGTTAGTTAAGCTTATAAACGATAAGGAGCAATACTGTGAAAAAATAAGCGAGTATACCCTGCCCGATAATCTTGCAAGCGATTATTTGAGTAAGATAAACAGTTTAAATCTCTTTGCACTTTCTTCACAGGAGGACGCAGCGGCTGTTTATAACGATATTAATGCCACTATAACTGCTATAGATGAATTTTGCGCAGCGGTTGGTGAAATTAACGAATATACTGACTTCCTTGAAAGCAATGTAAGAGATATTACCGACAAAGCGCTAAGCCCCTATTACAGCGACAGCACTTATTCACCGCTTAAAGCAAAATACGACGAAGCAGCTGCAAAGCTTGCAAACAAAAATGCAGGCTACACTTCTTTACAGGCGCTCACAGCCGATTTAGCTGAGCTTCAAACCCTCTACGCAGCTTTACATACTCATAACTTCGTTTTGACTATTGCTGAAACCTGCACATATAAGTATATGCAATGTGAATGCGGCGAGCTTGTTAAGGTGCCTTACGGTGCGGGCGAAGGCGAACATTCTCACAGCTTATCCCGAATTATCAGCACTACAGTTGAGCTTTGCGACGGCACTCAGGCTGAAATCGAATACAGAATTTGCAGCGTTTGCGGCACGGTTGAATACATAAGCGGCGAAGAATACATTAATTCTCACGAGCATAATTGGGCGCTTAAAGAAAATGCCGAAGTTTCTCCTGAAATCCTCGCTGTTTCAGACGGTGTTGACTCTAAACAGCCCACCTGCACGAACAGCGGCTGTGCGGTATACATCTGCGAAAACTGCGGACTTTTCAAAACAGAGGATATTGCACCGTTAGGACATTCGTTCACAGGCGAATGGTATGTATTCAGGCAGCCTACCGAAACAACCGAAGGCGAAAAACGCTGTAAATGCGAAAGGTGTGAAGAATACATCAGCGAAAGCATAGCCGTTCTGCCGCCGAGAGCCGAGATAATAATTCCCTTCTCTGCCGAAGGCGACGAAATGAGAGGCGTTAGCATTAAAGCCTATCCGAGTGGCATTAAACCGCCATTTGCAGACCCGCTCTATGTATTTACAGAGCAACCTGATGAATTGGGCTATAAGGTTGATATTGACGGCGAAAACAAAACATATACTATCAGACTTCCGCTCAATTACAATTATGATTTGGTAATTCAAAAGGACGGCTACACCTGTTATTGCATAAATGCGCTTAACATTGGAACTGCTGACATTGATTTAAGAAATTATAACGAAGATGAAACCAAGGTAATGGCTATTCTTTATGCCGGCGACTTCAATGCGGACGGCCGAGTAAATGCGCTTGATAAAATTGCGCTTTCGGATTACATTGGCTTCGATACGGAGGAAAAAGACAAAATATATGACCTTAACAAAGACGGCGTTATTAATTCGGCTGACAAGGCGCTGTTGCTTAGAGATTATATGAACTCCGAAAAGTATGTTTTCCTCAATGAAATAAATTGAGTCTTTATGGCATAACGACAAAAAATCCCTGAAGTCTTGCGACTTCAGGGATTTTTAATATGAGTTTATTTATAGAGCAAAACTGTTGCGATTACTTCCACCGTGCTGTCGGTGCGGTTGGCTATAGAATGAGTTTGCCCGCCAAGGCAAATGGCGCTGTCACCTTCATTGAGTAAAACAGTTTCGCCGTTATCGTAATAGGTTGCGGTGCCTTTAGAAATATAAAAGATTTCTTCCTCGTCAATGTGCGTATGCTCGCCGATTGAGCAATTCGGCTCAAGCACAATCTTCGCCATCAGCCTGCACTTGCCGTTTATCTCTTCTTTTTCTGCATAGTGAATTATTTTAACGGTGCCGTCGCCGCCCTTCATATGCTCGTTTAAAACTACTTTTAAATCATCTTTTCTTTTAATCATTGTTATCTCCTTTCAACTTTTCAACCTCCGATCTGTCGGGGGTGACAAAGACTGTTTTGTAATCGGTATAAAACACTCTGCCGGGGATGCGGCTCGGCTGGCGTTTTACGAATTTTACAAGCGTATAATCAACGGGCACTGTCGCCGAATCTCTTGCCTTACTGTAATAAGCGCAGATGCCTGCGGCTTCGGTTATATCGTCATCGCCGGGCTTACCTTCTCTTGCAAGAAGAACGGTGTGCGAACCGTGAATGTTCTGAGTATGGAACCATATATCCGAGCCGAAAGCGGTTTTGAAGGTCAGCTTATCGTTACCCGTATTATTTCTGCCTACAAGCACTGTAAAGCCGCCGCTTGTTTTAAATTCAAGCGGTTTAAGCTCTTTAGGCGATTTCTCTCTTTTTGAAGTTTTTTTCTTAATATATCCCTGAGAGACAAGCTCATTTTTAATAGCGCCGACTTCTGCGGGAGTTTCGGCTCTGTTTAAAAATTCAAGCACCGACTCAAAATATTCAAGCTCCTCCCCCGCCTTTTCAAGCTGCTGCTTGATATAAATTTTAGCATTTTGAGATTTGCGGTAATCCTTATAATACTTTTGCGAATTCTCTGCGGGAGTGAGCATAATATCTGCGGGAATATCTATGGTTTCGCCCGTGTAATAATTAGTAAGCGTGTATTTATTAACGCCGCTTTGCAGTGAATAGAGATTGGCATTGATAAGCTCGCCGTATAGCTTCAAATGCTCGTTATTTTCGCTCTTTTCAAGCTCGCTTTTTTGAACGGAGATTTTCTTTGAAAGCCTTTCAATATTTGCCGATACGAGTTTGATAAGCTCTCCGCCGAGCTGCTGACGGCGGTTATTATTAACTCTCTCAAGATAATATGTATCCAACAACTCCGAAAGAGAAGAAAAATACTGCTTTGTTACGAGCGAGCCGAACTGCTCAACATCCGCAAAGGAAAAAGCGATTTGCTTCTCCCCTTCTTTAACTATGCAGCCCTCTGTTTCACTTTGAAGAAGCGTTTTTAGCGAATTTAATTGCGCTTCAAGCAAAGACACTTCTTTTACCGCTTCATAAACGGGCAAATCCTCGCCGTAAGCAGATATGGCAAGCTCTCTTGCCCTAAGAGGTGAAATACCCTTAACAGCTCTTAAAATCGCCTTGGAAAGCAAGGAATTTGGAGTATCTTCAATTTTCGAAATAATCGCCTGAGTATCGGTTTTCAAAAGGTTTAATTTATCCTGCTTCGGCGGTGCAACATATTCCTTTAAAGGCAGCACTTCTCTTACAGATGATTTTGACGCGCCGACGCGTTTCATAGAGTCGATTATCAGCCCTTTTTCATCAACAAAAATAATATTCGAGTATCTGCCCATTATTTCGCAAACGATTTTCAGCGGCACTCTATCGCCAAAATCATTGAGCGCGGAAAAATTAAGAGTCAAAATGCGCTCAAAATCATCGGTTTCGATGCTATCGAGCCAAGCGGAAGTAAAGCGCTTGCGAAGGAGCATACAAAGCATGGGCGGTGACGGCGGGTTTACAAAGCTCTGCTCGGTAGCGTGCACTCTTGCGCTGTCCGCACGGCAGGACATATATAGCTTTTTCGCACCCTGCCTTGAGCGCATAACAAATACCAGCTCGTCTTTCGAGGGCTGGTATATTTTTTCAACGCGCGTTGATTGAAAATCCTTTGTTAACTCAAGGGAGAGCTTATATAAAAATAATCCGTCAAGTGCCATAATTATTTATAAGAAACAGGGTCTTGTGAACGAAGTCTCAAAACTTTTACATCGGGAAAAGCCTGCGCCAACATAAGCGAAAGCGGTCCCATTGAAATATCCTCTGTGCTGAAATGACCTGCATCAATGAGAGTTAAGCCGATTTCCGAGGCGTGAAGAAACTGATGATACTTAATATCGGAAGTGACATAAGCGTCAACTAAATCGGCAACTTCATCAATGTAATCCGCGCCCGCGCCGCCGCACACGGCGACTCTTCTTATTGCCTCGTGAGCCGAAGAATATTTAACAATCGGCGCTTTAAGCCTTTCTTTAACAAGCTCGCAAAAAACGCCTTCAGGCTCGGTTGAAGAAAGAGTGCCGTACTTAACGAAGCCTTTACCCTCTTCGGTTTCTAAATCTTTAACATCGGTAAGCTCAAACACTTTTGTTAAAACAGCGTTAACGCCTTTTTCTGATTTATCCCAATTTGTGTGAACGGAAATAAGAGAAATGTTTTGTTTAACAAGATTATAAATCGGGTCATCTTTCAAAACGCTTTTAAGCGGGTCAAATATTATCGGATGGTGAGTGACAATTAAATCAACATTATTCTTTATTGCTTTTTCAACATTTTCAACAGTTGCATCAAGCATAACGGCAACAGTTTTAACCTCTGTATACATATTGCCGATAATAAGCCCGCTATTATCCCATTTTTCCTGAGTATCAAACGGGATTTCCCTGTTTAAGTAATTGTAAATATCCTTAACTCTAATCATTTAATACACCTCTAATTCTGAAATGAGCAATTCAATCTGTTTTATTTCCTCTTTATTTGTGGAGCTCATTAATAAGCCGTCACGGACTTTTTTTAGTCTTTTAATCTCTCTTTCTTTTTTAAGCTTGAACATATCATCTTCTGCAGGGGCGCCCAAAAGCGCAAAAGCTTCGGATATATCCTGCTTTACAGCGGAATACCTGACAAGCATTACGGTATACAGCTTTTCGCCTTCAGCGGCAATTGACTCTTTTATTATTTCGTAGCCGTTTTTATACAAAAACTTTCTTAAATAATCCGCTTTAGTCATCGGTTGCAGAATGAAGTTCAATTGCTTATCTTCGCACCAATCACAATCCGAAATAATCCTTGCAATAAGCTCGCCGCCCATTCCCGCAATCAAAACATCGCTTATATCGCTTTTAGAAACATTTTTAAGACCGTCCGAAAGAATGAGCGATACGCCATCTATGTTTTCACTCTCAAGCGTTTTCGCGGCATTTTGCAAAGGTCCTTCATTAATATCGCAAGCATACGCTTTTGATATTACAGCGTTTTTAATAAGAAACGCCGGTATATAAGCGTGGTCAGTGCCGACATCCGCAAGAACGGCGCCCTGCCTTACAAAGGAAGCAGTAAGCAGTAGTCTTTCGCTTAATTTTAACATAAAAATAACCTTTTTGCTATTATTCGGCTCACGCCTAAATAATATTTTAGCAAAAAGGTTTAATTTTATCAAGTCAAATGCCTATTTTCTCTATTTCTCTGCGAAGTTTTTTTAATATACGCTTTTCAAGGCGTGAAATATAAGACTGTGAAATGCCCAATTTGTCCGCAACTTCCTTTTGAGTTTTTTCTTCATAGCCTTGCAGACCATAGCGCATAAGCATTATTTCTTTCTCTCTTCCGCTTAATGAATCAACCAAATCCAAAAGCACCCGTTTTTCATCTTCACTTTCTATGTTTTTATTAACAACATCTGCTTCACTGCCTAAAATATCCGCCAGCAGCAGCTCGTTGCCGTCCCAGTCAACATTCAGCGGCTCTTCAATTGATATTTCTCCTTTTCGCGAGGATATTTTTCTAAGGTGCATTAATATTTCATTTTCAATACACCTGCTCGCATATGTTGCAAGTTTGATGTTTTTTTCGGGTTTATATGTATTCACGGCTTTTATTAAGCCAATAGTGCCGATTGATACCAAATCCTCAACCGGCACCGAAGAGGACTCGAATTTCTTGGAAATATAAACGACCAAACGGAGATTATGAGTAATAAGCAATTCCCTTGCGTTTTCATCTCCCGCTTCAATACGCTTAAAAACTGACGCTTCTTCTTCACCTGTAAGCGGCGCGGGCAAGCCCGTTACACCGTTTATAAAATGGATATGCGAGCGCGATAGAATAAAAGTCAGTTTATATTTTATATCTGCAATAAAAGTTTTAATACTCATAGTTTCACCGTCAATTAAATATTTGAGGATTTAAAATGATATCATACTTAATATCCTTAAATCCCGCCGAAGCTTGAACTATATATACGCTGATATTCTTATAATCGCTGTTATTTATATCTATTTCAGCCTTTACGCCATACATTATCCCTTCGCCTCCGATTGAAGCAAACGGAATCACGCGCTTAAGCGGTATATTCTCAAAATCGCTTATTATTCCCTGCTTAAGTATGCAAACGGGTAGCGCGGAAAACGGCTCGGTTAGGGCGTTTCCGCTATCGCAAAAGCCGAAAAGAATATAGTTTTTATTATTTAGTTTAAGAGAGACCTTGTATACTCTGCTTGTTTCCCTACGCTTTAAGATATATCTTGTTAAAAAATTGATAATTATATAGGAAATCAACGAAGCTATTATAAGCACAAGCGGGCTTATATTTATATATGAGACGAGCAAATCCGAATAAAAGTCACTCTTTTTCATAAATGAAAGAGCCATCACTATTCCTGCAAAGAGCACATTTAAGAGCAAAAAAACACAGGTTTCATAAATAAAGGAACGCAGATTGGAGAAGCCGAAGGAAATTAAGATGATTATAATACATATTATTATTTTTATTATTATACTCAATACAATATTAATATGAACAAGTATGCTTAAAGAATATATACCTCCTAACAGGCTTGCAAGTAAAATTCTAAAGCGCTTTAACGGTATCTTAAAAAACATAGCAGTGCAAATAAGAAGAATATATGTAATAAGCAAATTAAGCAAAAAAAGAATATCGGCGTAAATTATCATAGGATAATATTACACCGATAAGAGTATATATATTGTCGAAATTAGGATGGACTTCGTCCTTACCTATTATAATCGAGCGCGAGTGTCTCTCCCTCACTTCTTCACTCTTCACTATTACTTATCACTTAAAAAATGCGACTCTCGGAAACCGAGAGCCGCTGTGGTTATATTAGCTTTTTAGCATCAAAGAACATTGTAAGGTGTGTATGATCCAGCCTGCCATTTCTTCAGAAGAGCCATATCGGTGATATCCACAATACCATCACTGTTAAGGTCGCAAGCAAGTGCTTTTTCATCTGAAATACTTGCTACGCCGACATTTGCGATAATATTCGGGAGATACTTTGCAACATCTGCGGGTGCGGTTGCCCATCTCGAAGCTGATGAAGCAGAGCCTGTATTACCTGTAATAACAACAACATAAATCTTTGCATTGCCGTTACCGTCAGTAATCTTAATTGCGTGACCTGTTTTAAGCAAGCCGGAGGTTACCGCCTTAGTGCTGGTCTTTGAAGCTTGAACAACTACGCTGAAATCATTGCCTGCTGTTGAATAAGTGTTCCACTTACCCTTATCGTCCTTTGTATAATGGCTGGTATTTGAGCTCATCTTATACAAATTTTTAATATTGTTAACGGCAACACCTTCACCGTAAGGAAGGATTACATAATCATCAGCCTCAATTACTTTACTGCCTACAAGAAGCTTTTGACCCTCTTTAAAGGTTACATAACCTTTCTGATTGGGATTCTTTAATTCAAGAACTGACTTATACTGCTCTAATCCGTTAAGCGCTGCATTAAGGTTATCAAGCAAACCTGCAAGTTTTGACTTTGCAGCAGATATTTCAGCAGCAGTAGGTGTATCGCCTTCAGGAGCAATAAATCCAAACGGGTCATTGATAGGCTTTTCAGCATTAGTAAGCGCTGTTTCAAGAGCATTCCATGTTTCATCGGTATAATACATATTATCAAATTCATTATTATAGAACAATGAACCGCTCTTAATTGCATTAACTTTTGCGATAAGGTCTGTTAAATCCTGACACTTCAAGGGCTGCTCTGTCAACTGATTAAGAGCCTTAAGAATATTAGCTCTTGCATCAGCATAGTCTGAGGTTCTTGCTGCGCCAACAGTACCGTCAAGCGCTGTATAGTTGTTGATTGCTGCATCAGCTTCATCAAACGCTTCGATAAGTGCTTCATAGGAAGCAGGTGTATAAACCTCTGCAGAATATTTGGACTTATCAAACTTTCCTCTTGTATCAATAAGATTTTGGCGAGAAGCAGGTTTTTCAGTGTTATCAATCTTAGTCGAAGTGAACAATCTTTCTGACATTACATCGTTGAAACGAAGTGCCTCTTCAATTCTTATCGAAGAGCTTTCGCCCTTTTCTTGATAAGTCTTAATTGTTGACATTGATGAAGAGAATCTTGCATAAGAAACCGGGGTATAATCCCACATCGGATACTTTGCTCTGATATTTTCTTTCTCATTACCGTCCGAATATGTTTCAATTCTCTGGGTAAGAGCTTCCGAATAGTCAACAGACGAAGTCTTTGCAAGTTTATCATAAGCAGTCTTAAGTGCTTCTGCTTCATTTGCAAATGCTGTCTTAAGTGCTGCAGGAGTAGTACCGTAAGCTGAAGGATTATTAATCATCAATGCAGCGGTATTAAGGTGAGTCTGGAAAGCATTCCAGAGAGAAGTATCGGAGAAGTCTTTAGACTGCAAGTCCATAGCAGTATAATTGTTAAATGCCGAGGGAAGTCCTGCGTCATCAAAGAGTACAAGGTTTACCGAAGCAGAAGCAGGGCTGCCGTAGTCCGAGCCTTCTACCTGCGGATTCTTTGACTTCATAGTATAAGTCATTGAATGTGAACCATAATAATTCTCGATATTAACCGTACCGGGAACACTGATTGAAACCGGATTGAAAGGCTTGTTAGTAGTTGTTGCCGGTGAACCGGGGTCAGCTGCGCTGACAGTGATGCCTGCACCGGTCAACGATGTGGGATAAGTTGAAAAGTCCTTAGCGGAAGCGGTGATTGATGATGAAGCGTCTGTAGTTCTAAGCAAACCGACAGCATTGTTAATCATGCTCGGTGAACCGTAGATAGCTTTCGGGATTGTTGCAACAACAGTTTCGCTTGTGAGTGTTGTTGAATCGGGCATACCTGCATATACATAGAGCCTGGATTCAATTTCATTCTCGGAATAGTTTCTACCGTTCTCAAGAGACATCTGATACTTTACAAGGAAAGTGAGCACTTTCTTGGGTCCGCCGGATAAGGAACCGGAAATTGCAAAGCCTGCCGATTCATTATCATTAATAATTGTCTCGGAAGCCGCTACACTGACGCTTGAATCGTTTTCACAGACAATGCTCTTAACTTTTAGCTTATACAAAGCGTCCTGCGTTTCGGAAGCGCCTGCGTCACCGCCCTCATGATAACCGGTATTAATACCCTTTGTGGTGTTAGATACCTTGATGTAATAACCGCTCGGGATTGAAGTACTTGTGGCGGGAATAACATTGCCGATATCCGTATATGTGCCTGAAGCCGCCATAGCAAGCGATACCTGAGCTTCACCTCTCTTTTGAGGACTTGATAAGCCTAAAGCGAAGCAAGCAAGCTTCAAGCCGGGTCTGATATGGTAATTAGTATTAAGATTTACAAGAATACTATAAAGGATATTACCGATATTATCATTGGTAATAAGCTGGTCAAGCGAGCTTGTTTTGGAAGTCCAAGTGCCGGGGAAGATAACATTGATAATACGGATAACTTCCCAAGTAGCAAGCTGCGGGAAGAGTGCAGTATTCATTTCTGTATTTTCCGAATTCGGAACAAGTATTCCTAAGAGTGAACCGATACTCAAATTCTCAACAGAGTCAAAAAGTAAATTCTTAATCTTGAGAGTTGTGTTATAAGAACTCGGAAGGAAGCCCTTAGGAAGAATACCGGATTTATTTCTGCCGCCTGAAGATGAAGCGCCTTCTACATAAGAACCGTTGGTATATGAGAAGATAATTCTGTCAATAGCGGTATAAGCGCTTTCAGAGGAGGAAACAGTACCGATAGCACCCTCGTTCAAGGTACCGGCTTTACAAACTGTATTGAGGAAGTAAGAAAGCATAACCTTTGCAACAGAGTCAATATCCTTTGATTCGGTCGCAGAGAAAGTAACGGGGAAATAACCTGTTAAGAACTTAGAAAGAGCTTGAGCCGCCATTTGCTTATAAAGCGCCTGACAGGATACTTTGCCGTTTCCTGAAGTGTTTTCGGTGTATTTATCACTATTGAATTTAACATCGGTTCCCGTTGAAGTTTGAGTATAAGTATAGAGGTCGTCTATATGAGCTTCGGGAAGATAATATGCGAAGAACTCATTGAGGGCCTGAACTGCAAGCTTGCAGATATTGCCGGCTTTGATATCTTCTTTTTCAACCTTGATTCCGGGGAAGAACATTTTGAGCATAGCATCGGCAAGAACCATAGCGTAAGCTTTTCTCTTAGCGGTAGCACTGAGACCTGAAAGGTCTTCAGCGGTAAATGTGCCGCCGTTGAGCTTCTTGTCGGCATACTCTGCAGCCTTGGCAATGTTGTTATCAAGAGTAGTAAGCGAGTTTGTGCTATTATCCTTAGTCCAAGTGTATTCCTCCGAGAATTCCGGGAATACTTTGTCAACAATATGACCTATAAGGTTGTTTAAGTGATAAACAAGATATGTTTTGGGCTGACCGGGAGTAAAGGTTGTACAACCGTCGCCTTCCCAAGTCCAGTTAACGGTGGTAAGACCGTGAAGGTTAACGAAAGAATACTTTTCTTTGAAATCCGGAATATTCTTTAAAATGTTCTCTTCAATATTCCAAGCATCATCCTGAAGTTGCTTAACAACCCATTTAGTAAGTGCTTTTACAACTTTATCGATGGTGAGATAAAGAGAGTCGGTCTTATTAAACTTATAACCGTCAAGCTGTTCGAGATTCATACCGTTAAGGATTTCTGTGATTAAATCAGCAATACCATCGTCAAAACTCGCGGTTTTACTGCCGAAAACGCCTTCTTTAATCATTGATACGATATCAAGATTCTTAACCTCATCGGGAAGGAAGTTAGCAACAATACCGGGCACCTGTAACTGACCGCTGCCTGTGCCGACACCCTTTTGAACTGCCTTTTTAATGAGATTGGCATTAGTGGGATTGCTCAAGAAAGAAACAAGTCCGTTAATAAAGGCTTCGTCACCCGATTTGGTTGGGTTATTACCTCTTGCCATTTCGGGTTTGATAGCGGAGAAATCGAAATCGCCGATTTCTTTAACAAGGTTTGCGTTATTCTGTACAATCGTTTTTACCGAAAGTAAAGTTGAAAGCAAACCGTCCGCACTCTGAAGGTTTACGGCAATTGTCGCACCGTCAGTGATTTTGATGGTCATTGGTTTCATGTTTAATTCAGCGAGCGTTTTGTCCGCAAATTCGAGTATCATTGAACAGTACTGCTGAGAATCAAGCTGATACTCATCAACAGCATTCATGCTGTTTTTAAGTGAAGCACCGGTGTAAATACTCTTACCGTTTGCAGATGCAAATGCCGAAAATCCTACAGAAACTGCAGAAACGAGCATTAGAAGTGCAAGGACAAGCGCTAAAACTTTTTTACACTTTTTCATATGTCATCAACCTCCGTACATAAAATTAGTGTATTTGCTATTAATGGGCAGAATTCACCCATCTTTAGTTAATATAATAATACTATGTATATTAGAAAAAGTCAATCTAACTTAATTTTTTTGTATGTTATTACAAATTATTAAGATTTTTTTGTTAAAAATGACAATTCTACATATTGTGGTAAATATCATTAAAAACACCACAGTTTGTGGCACAAAAAATACGACAAATGCTTCAGGTTGAAAAAATATTATTATATTTATGAATAAAATTGTTGTAATAAAACTATAAATTTGATAACATAATAAAGTAAAGAATAATTAACAGGGTGAGCAATATGAAATTTAACGAATTTCTTGATTTCATAGGAAAAGAATTTGATTTTGATACCGAGGGTGTTGAAGAAAACACCACCTTTGCCGATATTAATTTTGACGAGATAGATATGATTGAATTAGTCATGAGCGTTGAGGACAAATATCATTTGGAAATTCCCGATGAAGAATTGAAGAAAATTATTACAATCGGAGACTTTGTTGATTTTATGGATGAGAAGTTACAATAGATATTGAAATAAATAATAAAACATATTATAATAGTTTACTATAATTTGTTTTTCGGAGGAATTTTATGGCTAAAGAGAAAAAAGTTGAGTCCATCACCTCAATGGATGTTGATTTTGCAAAATGGTACACGGATGTTGTTAAAAAAGCGGAATTGGTTGATTACTCTTCCGTTAAAGGCTGTATGGTAATCAGACCTTACGGCTATGCTATTTGGGAAAATATGCAAAGCGATATGGACAGAAGATTCAAAGAAACCGGTCACGAAAATGTTTATATGCCGCTGCTCATTCCCGAAAGCCTTTTAAACAAGGAGAAAGACCATGTTGAAGGATTTGCTCCCGAAGTTGCCTGGGTAACCATAGGCGGTCAGGAAAAGTTAAACGAAAGGCTGGCTATCCGCCCCACCTCCGAGGTTCTTTTCTGCGAGCATTATGCAAAAGTGATTAACTCCTACAGAGATTTACCGAAACTTTACAACCAGTGGTGTTCGGTAATGCGCTGGGAAAAGACGACAAGACCTTTCCTGCGCTCCTCCGAGTTCCTTTGGCAGGAAGGACACACGATGCACGAAACTGCCGAGGAAGCAAGAGAAGAAACCATGAAAATGCTCAAGGTTTACGAAGCATTTTATAAAGAAACACTCGCAATCCCCGCTATCATTGGAAAAAAGACCGAAAAAGAAAAATTTGCAGGAGCAATTGAAACATACACGATAGAGCCGATGATGCACAACGGCGTTGCCCTTCAGGGCGGCACTTCGCACTACTTCGGCAACGGTTTTGCAAAGGCTTTCGGAATTCAATTTACAGGCAGAGACAACACTTTGCAGTCCCCTCACCAAACCTCTTGGGGCGTTTCAACAAGAATGCTCGGCGCACTCATTATGGTTCACGGTGACGATAACGGACTTGTGCTTCCACCCAAAGTTGCGCCGATACAGGTAGTTATTGTGCCTATTGCGGCTCACAAAGGCGGAGTTATTGAAAAAGCGGAAGAAATTGAAACTTCTCTCAAAAACGCAGGAATAAGAGTGAAAACCGACAAAAGCGACAATTCGCCCGGTTGGAAATTTGCGGAATACGAAATGAAAGGCGTTCCGCTCAGGCTCGAAATAGGTCCTAAGGATATAGAAAAAGGTCAGTGCGTGCTTGTAAGGCGCGACAGCGGTGAAAAAGTCTTCACTCCCCTTTCCGAGCTCGAAGAAGCCGTTAAAGAAAACCTCCAGGCGGTTCACGACGGACTTTACCAAAAAGCGCTTGAAAACCTTAAAGAGAAAACTCACACGGCGCTTACATACGACGAATTTCTCGAAACCGCTAAAAATAAGCCCGGATTTATTAAGGCTATGTGGTGCGGCGATGAAGAATGTGAGAACAAAATTAAAGACGAAACCGGCGGCGTAAAAAGCAGGTGTATTCCTTTTGAAGAGGAAAAACTCAGCGACAAATGCGTTTGCTGCGGCAAGAGAGCAAAGCATATGGTTTACTGGGGAAAACAGTATTAAAAAGGCGTCGCCTTTTTAAGTGATGTTTGCCTTTGGCAAGTGATGTTACACTTCGTGTAGTGATGCTTGCGATAAAGCGCAAATGATGTTTTCGCTATGCGAAAGTTAATGGCGGTACACCCGCACCCGATTATAAAGAAAAAACGCTGAAACCTTGTAGTTTCGGCGTTTTTTGTTGTTTTATGTTAATCTTGCTTTGTGGGATAATATAATATTTGATAGTATTTTATAGTATAAATTAATTGTTTTGTATTTCTAATTTTCCCACTTTCTTGCGGATTACAAAGAGTACCGCAAACATCAGAAGCAGTGAAATAGGCGTTGCAATAAGCGCGAGAGAATTAGCGGTTTTAAACACTATTATTCCCGCAACCAAATACCCTACTGCCGAAACTGCCGCAGCAGTTAAAGCATAAGGCAGTTGAGTTTGCACATGGTTAATATGATTTGACTGTGCGCCTGCCGAGGACATAATGGTTGTATCCGAAATCGGAGAGCAATGGTCGCCGCAAACGGCGCCTGCAAGGCAAGCGGCAATAGAAATTGCAAGCATTTCATATTTATCGGGAAAAACATTACATACAATCGGAATGAGAATTGTAAATGTACCCCAGGATGTGCCTGTTGAAAAAGCCAAAAATACAGAAACCGCAAACACTACAAAGGGCAAGAACATCTGCAAGGAAGAAGCGGTTGAGTTCATTATGTTTTTAATGAAATCCGCCGCGCCCAAAAGGCTCGTCATACCCGACAAGTTCCAAGACAAAACAAGAATAATCATCGGCGCGCAAAATGTTCTGAAGCCTGCAGGAAGCGAGTCCATAAAGTCTTTAAAGGTCATAACACCTCTTGAAAGATAGAAAAAGAAAGTAACTATCAAAGTAAACACGCTTCCCATTACCAAGCCTCTTGCCGAATCGGCGTTAGCAAAGGAATTTATAAAGCTTTCCCCTTCAAAAAAGCCACCTGTGTAAATCATTCCCGCAATACAACTCAGTATCAAAATCACAACGGGAATTATGAGGTTTGAAATTCGCGCACCTTCAACCTCCTTGGGCTTAACCGTGCCCTCCTCATATTCCCTGTCGGCAGTTGTAAATAAGTCGCCCTTTAAAGCGTTTTGCTCGTGAAGGCGCATTTTGCCGAAATCAAATCTCATTACGCTAATGAGTATTACCATAAGTATGGTTACAAGAGCGTACATATTATACGGAATTGTTTTTATAAACATCTGAAACGGATTGAACTTTACACCGTCAGGCACTGCGTAAGACACTGCAGCCGCCCATGACGAAATCGGCGCAATTATACAAATCGGCGCTGCGGTTGAGTCTATAATATACGCAAGCTTTGCCCTTGAAACCGAGTGCCTGTCGGTAATCGGGCGCATTACGGAGCCTACCGTAAAGCAGTTAAAGCCGTCGTCGACAAAAATCAGAACGCCCATTAACATTGTAGCAAGCTGCGCACCGACTCTTGTGTGAATGTGCTTTGAAGCCCATTTGCCGAAAGCCGTTGCAGAGCCGGATTTATTCATTATAACGACAAGCGTTGCAAGGATTATTACAAAAACCAAAATTCCGGCATGTGATAAATCGGTTATGTTTACAACAAGTCCGCCGTTTTCGCTGTATAGTAAGGTATTATAGGCAAGCTCAAGGTTACCGCCCGAATAGAGCAGTGCGCCGACCAAAGAGCCTATAAACAGTGCGGAATATACCTCTTTTGTTATAAGAGAAAGCACTATTGCAATTATAGGCGGCAGCAACGAAAGCGCGGACGCATACAGCTTTGGCGAATAGTTTTCTGCGGTTGCCGCGGGGTTATGCCTGAAAACAATTGCAAGCACAACGAGAAATACAACCGCAATGATTGTAAGTATTTTAAATTTTGTGTTCTTTTTCATAATAAACTCACTTCAAATTATTATTAAAATAATACCCCCGAATTTTAATTCGAGGTATTTGCTTTATTAGAATAAGCCAGTTATCTTACCGTCTGCATCAACATCAATATTTTCAGCCGCAGGGCGTTTTGGCAGACCCGGCATAGTCATAATATTGCCTGTAAGTGCAACAACAAAGCCTGCACCAGCATTGACTTTGACCTGCCTTACGGTAATCCTGAAGTTTTCGGGCGCCCCGAGTTTTTTAGCATCGTCAGAGAAAGAATACTGAGTTTTCGCCATACATACTGGAAGTGACGAATAGCCTAAACTCTCAATTCTTGCGATTTGTTCAAGTGCTTCATCGGTGAAATCCGCACCGTCGCCGCCGTAAATCTTGGTAGCAATAGAATTGATTTTTGACTTAATGTCTTGGTCTAAATCATAGGAATAAGTAAAGTCATTGTCCTCTTCGCAAAGGCGAACAACCTCTTCTGCAAGCTCAATAGCGCCAATGCACCCCCATCTCCACGCTCTGGAAAGGAAAACATTTGCGCCGAGTTCATTACATTTGCTCTTGATAAGTTCGTGCTCGGCTTCGGTATCGGACGAGAAACAGTTAAGCGCAACAACGCAAGGAAGTTTATAAACATTTCTAATGTTGGAAATGTGCCTTAACAAATTAGGCAAGCCCTTTTCGAGTGCTTCAAGATTTTCTTCCCTCAAATTTTCCTTGTCAACGCCGCCGTGCATTTTAAGCGCCCTTACAGTTGCTACAATAACTACCGCATTCGGCTTCAAACCGGCAGTTCTGCACTTTATATCAAGGAATTTTTCCGCACCTAAATCAGCGCCGAAGCCCGCTTCGGTAACTGCATAATCCGCAAGTTTTAAAGCGGCTTTGGTTGCTATAACCGAGTTACAACCGTGAGCAATATTTGCAAAAGGACCACCATGAACAAGCGCAGGGGTCGCCTCAAGCGTTTGCACAAGGTTAGGCTTGATTGCATCCTTCAAAAGCGCGGTCATTGCTCCTTCGGCTTTTAGTTGGTGAGCGGTAATCGGCTCGCCTTTTGTGTTGTATGCAACAATGATGT
>CADBNM010000013.1 GCA_902796055.1 Oscillospiraceae bacterium | reverse complement strand
ATACTTGCCGTATTCAAGGGGATTTTTATCGCTTAGACGGACAGAAGAACAACCCAAAAACCCTAACCTCTTTATTAAGGGTGTCCCTTACGGCGTTTTTTGTGCTTTTGCCAAGCTCTGCTTGCGGTACCTTTGTACAGCTCAGCGCAGAGATTGACAAATTTTTTCTCACTTTTTCAACCTCTGCCGGCCTTATCCTACAAATTCTGAAACCGTATGTCTATACTCTGCAAGCTTACAGCGGGTTTCACCGTAAATGAATTTCTGCGTATCAACCGCACACTGCGGAATATCAACTACCCATACCCAGGCGCCGTTGTAAATTCCGCCCCAGAAATACTTGGTATATTCGGGGTCAACATCATTGGAAATCGGTGCGCTCGTCTGTTCAATTTCAAAGTCCTTCCAGCCGCCGAATACCGCCTTTGTGCCGAGACCGGTTATGTCGTCGGTGGAGAAGTTCGTTGTAACATAGCCCTTGTCGAGATATTTTGTTACGGTTTTAAACAAATCCGCCGTTGAGAGCTTGCCTACCTTATCAAGCATTGCGCTCATAACCTTTCTCTGCCTTTCGGCACGGTTTACATCGGAGTCAAGCTTACGAATTCTCGAATAAACGAGAGCCTCTTTACCGTCCAGCAGCACTGCCTTGCCGGCGCTTGCGTGCCACGAAACCGGAGCAGTTGCCTGCAGGAATTCGTTTTCCGACTCGGTAACCTCAACCGTTATGCCGCCCATCGCGTCAATCAAATCCTTAAACGAGGAGAAGGTGGTCATAACATAGCCGTCAATCCTGATTTTATAAAGACTCTCAATAGTATCTATAACACATTCGGGTCCGCCGTAGTTATTTGCGCCGTTGATTTTTTCGTGGGTTTCATAAGCGTCGTGACCGTCAATATTCGGAACCTGAATAAGACCGTAGGTATCGCGCCAAATCGAAGTCATTTTAAGCTTTTTGTGAATAGTATCAATGGAAACGATTATCATCGAGTCGCTTCTGCCCCAGGTTGAGCCTTCGGGGTCGTCCATACCGATAAGCAGAACATTGATGATTTTATCGTTATACATATTTGTGCCTTCTGTTTTCTGCCACGAATCAAGCCACTCTTCCATTGAATAGGTGTCATACGCCGACTTCTCTTCAAAAATGTCGCCGTGATTCTGACCGTCGCCCTCTTCAAGTCGCTTGAGAACGCCGGTGCTCTCTTGGGCAGTCTTTGTGTTGTGAAGTATTTTTTCACCTACAAATTTTATAATCGGCACCCTGAAAGCATAACCCACGCCTGCAAGAATACCTAAAATGATGACTACGGCAACTAAAATTTTCACCCACTTTTTCTTTTTGGGCTTGCCTTTTTTGCCTTTGCCGCCGCCCGAGCCGCCGCGTCCGCCGCCTTTATAGGAAAGCTCCTGCTCGGCTTCTCTTTTGCGCTGTTCGAGTTCCTCCTCGGGCATAGTGTTTTCCTTGCTTGCGTCATAGGAGAACACATCCTCAAACTTTTCGGCAGAGCGCTTTATAGGCTTGTAATCCTCTGCCTCATGCGGGTCGTAATCATATTCTCTTTCGCGAATGGGCTCATAAATATCCTCATGCGCCGGTGAATGCTCGGTATGATGAACATGCTTTACCCTGTTTTGCTTTGTTCCGTATTTTTCGGTAAACTCCTCGTCAGTCATCAAATGCGCTTCTTTATCCTCACCGCCGGGAGTAAGATTATACTTGAGCTCAATCTCTTCCAGACGAGTGAGCTTGCGGTTAGGCTTGATTTGCACCGGAGTATCATCCGGAGCCTCAATGGGCTTGGGCTCCTCGGAAAAAGGCTTGTATTCCTCTCTCTTCGCTTTCTCAAAGTGTGACGGCTCGGACATATTGTCCGGCTTCGGTTCTTCGCTCTTACCGTCAAGATAATCTAAATACATTTGATAATCAATGTTGTTATCCTTTGCCATAAATACTTCTCCAAATTATTAATTACTCTTCACTTTGGGTTTCTTCTGCCTGCTCGGGTTTGCTCTCTCCTGCTTCGGCATCTGCCGCAGGCTGTTCGCTCTCGGCATTTTCGCCCTGTACGGAATCGGGCTGTTCGTCAGCTTCCTCCTCCGGCTCAACATGGTTTGTTACAACCATTGAAATAACTCTGTCGTCCTCAGCGAGCTTCATAACTCTTACGCCCTTTGAGGGTCTGCCGAAGGTTGAAATTTCGTTTACTGCCATTCTTATAATTATTCCGCTCTCGGAAATGAGAATAACATCGTCATTATCCGTAACGGCAGCAACTCCCGCAACATTTCCGAAACGCTCGGTCTTATAATTAATAAGTCCTCTGCCGGCACGCTTTTGAAGCCTGTAATCCTCGGTTTCGCTTCTTCTGCCGTAGCCCGTTTCGGTAACGGTGAGAATATTGGTATCCTCTTCAATGGCTGCCGCGCCGATAATTTCATCGCCGCTACTCATTTCTATTGCTTTAACGCCTCTTGCGGTTCTGCCTATAGGTCTTGCATCGTTTTCATTGAAGCGTATAGACATACCGTTTTTAGTTGCCGCAAGCACATCGTTATTGCCTTCGGTGAGCAGCACCTTAATAAGCTCGTCGTCATCATCAAGCACTATCGCCTTAATGCCGCCCTTACGGTTTGTGTTATAGGCGCTTACCTTTGTTCTCTTAATAATGCCGCGCCTTGTAATCATACAGAAGTAAGAATTATCGTCCGCAAAGTCTTTAACTCTTACCATGGCGGTTACCTTTTCGCCCTCCTCAATCGGGAGCAGATTGATAACATTCATTCCTCTGCTTGTCCTTGAGGATTCGGGGATTTTGTAGCCCTTCATTCTGTAACACTTGCCGAAGTTTGTAAAGAACATCAAATAATCGTGAGTTGAGCACGAAACCATAACCTCGGTAACATCCTCTTCTCGCCTTGTCATACCCTTAATGCCCTTGCCGCCTCTGTGCTGCGCCTGATAAGCTTCAAGAGTCTGGCGCTTGAGATAGCCGAATTTGGTTAAGGTGATAACGCACTCCTCAACGGGGATTAAATCCTCATCGTCAACATTACCGCTTACATTGAGAATTTCGGTTCTTCTCTCATCCGAGAATTTATCTGCAATTTCGGTAGTTTCATCCTTGACGATTTGAAGAATTTTGCTCTCATCGGCAAGTATTGCTTCATACTCGGCAATTCTTTCTTTAAGCTCAGCCAATTCGTTAATTATTTTTTCTCTTTCAAGACCTGTCAGCTGACCGAGCCTCATTTTAACTATTGCGTCCGCCTGAAGCTCATCGAGAGCGAAAGCGTCCATAAGGTTTTGCTTACCCTCTTGAACAGACGGTGACTTTTTAAGTATTTCAACTACTTCGTCGATATTATCAAGCGCAATAACATAGCCGTTTAATATATGCGCTCTCTCTTTTGCCTTATTTAAATCAAACTGTGTTCTTCTTCGGATTACATCCTCTTGGTGCTTGATGTATTCGCCGAGCATTTCTTTAAGAGTCAATACCTTCGGAATACCGTTAACAAGCGCAAGATTTATAATACCGTAAGTAATCTGCATTTGAGAATAGGTATAAAGCTGATTTAAAACAACATCGGGATTAGCGTCCTTTTTAAGGTCAACAACCACCTGCATACCTTTACGGGAGGAATAGTCGTTGATGTCGGAAATGCCCTCAATTTTCTTATCCTTAACAAGATTTGCAATGCTTTCTATTAATCTTGCCTTGTTTACCTGATAGGGAAGCTCGGTAACAACTATCTGATACCTGCCCGACTTCGTTTCCTGAATTTCCGCACGGGAGCGAAGAATAATTTTGCCTCGTCCCGTTGAATAAGCCTGACGGATACCGCCTCTGCCCATTATTATTCCCGCAGTCGGAAAATCGGGACCCTTAATGTATTCCATTAAGCCCTCGTCGGTAATATCGGGGTCGTCAATAAGAGCGCACATTCCGTTAACAACCTCTTTTAAATTGTGAGGCGGAATATTGGTCGCCATGCCTACGGCGATACCCGTTGAACCGTTGACAAGCAGGTTCGGGAAACGCGCAGGCAGTACAACAGGCTCTTTTAATCTGTCATCGTAGTTAGTGCCCCAGTCGATAGTTTCCTTATCAATGGAGTCGAGCATTTTCATTGAGATTTTGCTCATTCTCGATTCGGTATATCTGTAAGCCGCCGCGGGGTCGCCGTCCACCGAACCGAAGTTGCCGTGACCGTCAACGAGCATATATCTCATTGAGAAGGGCTGCGCCAGCCTTACCATAGCGTCATAAACCGAAGCGTCACCGTGAGGATGATACCTACCGAGCACTGCGCCGACTGTATCCGCGCTCTTTCTGTAAGCGGAATTCGGATACAGGTTGTTTTCAAACATAGTATAGAGTATCCTTCTGTGAACGGGCTTTAAACCGTCGCGCACATCGGGAAGCGCTCTTGAAACAATAACGCTCATTGAATAGTCAAGGAAGGCTTGCCTTACTTCCTTGTTTATTTCTATATCAATGATTTTCTCATTTTCAAAAAATTCACTCATTTATTAATATCTCATAAAATTCAGAACTCATTATTTCGCTTTTGTAAAATCTTTGTTAAATATCAAGATTTTGAACAAACTGCGCGTTGGTTTCAATAAACTCACGCCTCGGCTCGACCTTGTCGCCCATTAAAACGGAGAAGGTTTGGTCAGCCATTTCGGCATCCTCGATAGTTACCCTCTTCATAATTCTCGTTTCGGGGTTCATGGTTGTTTCCCAAAGCTGAATCGGATCCATTTCACCGAGACCCTTGTATCTCTGAATTGTACAGTTAGAGCCCATTTTTTCGATAAGCTCATCTCTTTCCTCATCCGAAAAAGCATATTCGTGAGTTTTACCCTTGCTGACTCTGAAAAGCGGCGGGCAGGCAAGATAAATATGTCCTTGCTCTATGACCTCTCTCATATATCTGAAGAAGAAGGTTAAGAGCAGCGTTCTGATATGAGCACCGTCAACATCGGCATCCGCCATAATAACGATTTTATCATATCTGAGCTTTTCAATATCAAAATCCTCGCCTATACCGGTGCCCATTGAAAGCACAACGGGAGTTAGCTTTTCATTGCCGTATACCTTATCAATTCTCGCCTTTTCAACATTGAGCATTTTGCCCCAAAGAGCAAGAATTGCCTGATACTTTCTGTCTCTGCCCTCTTTAGCCGAGCCGCCCGCGGAGTCACCCTCTACGATGTAAAGCTCTGTTTTTGAGGGGTCTCTCTCGGTACAGTCGGCAAGCTTGCCGGGAAGGGAGTTGCTTTCAAGCGCGCCTTTTCTTCTCGCCAAATCTCTGGCTTTTCTCGCCGCCTCTCTTGCCCTTGAGGCCTCGAGAGCTTTGTTGAAAATAGCCTTCGCTTCGTTCGGATTTTCTTCAAAGTAAACCATCAGCTTTTCGCTGACCATTTTGTTTACCATTTTATCCATATCGGTATTGCCGAGCTTTGATTTTGTCTGTCCCTCAAACTCTGCGTCGGTAAGCTTAACATTAACCACCGCAACTATGCCCTCGAGCACATCCTTGCCCGTTAAGCCCTTATCGGAGTCCTTTAAAAGATTATATCTTCTGCCGTAAGCCTTAAATACCGAGGTCAATGCTCTTTTAAAGCCGTTTTCGTGAGTACCGCCGTCAATGGTGCGGATATTGTTTGCATAGGAATATATTTTTTCGTCATAAGCATTTGAATACATAATGGCAACTTCCGCCGATTTGTCTTCAAGCACCGATGAAAAATGAATTACCTCGCTGTTAACCGAAGTATAAGCATACGCTTCCATTACATGCTCAACATAGCTCTTGATACCGCCTTCATAGCAATACTCCTCTTCGTAAGGCTCTTCGCCCCTGCGGTCGGTAAGAGTTATTTTAAGTCCCGCATTAAGAAACGCCTGCTCGCGAAGCCTGTTTCTCAGCGTAGCGTAATCATAAACAGTAGTTTCGGTAAATACCTCGGGGTCGGCTTTAAATTTAATGTAAGTGCCGTGACCGTCGTCATCTCCGATGATTTCAAGCTCCGTTACGGGCTCGCCTCTCTCAAAACGCTGCTTATAAATGTGTCCGTCCTGAGTAACCTCTACTTCAAACCATTCGGCAAGCGCGTTAACTACCGAGGAACCTACGCCGTGCAAACCGCCCGATACCTTGTAGCCGCTGCCGCCGAATTTACCGCCTGCATGAAGCACTGTTAACACGACGGTAACGGACGGAAGTCCCGTTTTTTCGTTAATACCTACGGGAATACCGCGCCCGTTATCACGAACGGTGATAATATTATCGGGTAATATTTCAACCTCAATATGAGTACAAACGCCGGCAAGCGCCTCGTCAATAGAGTTATCGACGATTTCATAAACCAGGTGATGTAAGCCTTTAGGTCCGGTTGAACCTATATACATACCCGGTCTTTTTCTAACCGCTTCAAGTCCTTCAAGCACCTGAATTGCGTCAGCGTCATACTTTTCGGTAACTACGGTATCCATATTACCTTCTTCAAAAACCACATTTTTGTCGACATTTATATCGACTGCCTCGTTTTCTTCCATTTTGATGTCTTCATTTTCGGGTCTCATTAAAGATTCTCCTTATTCTTAAACTTTCTTATTTCAGATAAAAGAAACCGAACCTTAATTGCTTAAGATTTAATTCCCTTTACCCTACGGACGATTGTCTGCACATTCAAAAGTGAAATGTAAACGCTGTAACCGTCCTCTGCCGTAACCGTAAAGGATTTAGGCAATTCATAAGAAACATTTATTACTTTTTTGTTTTTGCTTGCATTTTTTAAATATTCTCTGGTACTTTTCATCACGGTTGTATTATCCAAATCAAAAATACCTATTATATCCTCACCGTTAATAACGGTGTTTTCACCTAAGTGTATATACATTATATAACCTCGCCCGAATTGCGGCACTCGTTAATGCAAAAGGTTTTACCCTGCTTAAGCCTTGAAACGGTATTCGGATCGCAGCAGGTTATAAATACCTGCCAATTTTCAATTCTTTGAAGTATATAATCCTGCCTGCTCTCATCCAATTCGCTCATAACATCGTCAAGAAGCACTATGGGCATTTCACCGGTTTTATTTTTAAGCACGCTTGCTTCACCTAATTTCAATGCCAAAACGCAGGAACGCTGCTGTCCCTGAGAGCCGAATTTTCTCGCTGATATACCGTTAATTTCAACTTCAATATCGTCCCTGTGAGGACCTGCGCTTGTTGAAAGAGAAAGCATATCCTCTTCTCTGTTATCTTTAAGCGCCTTTAAAAATTTTTCTTTTATTTGCTCTTTATTTTCATAATTAAAAGAGCAAACATATTTAAAATCTATTTCTTCCTTATTTGAAGAAATACCTGCATATATTTCTTTTGCTTCTTCTTTTAACGCTTCAAGATATTTTAAGCGCTGAATTATTATTTTAGTTCCTATCTCCGCTAAATTTTCTTCAAATATTTCAAGCAGCGGTTCTATGGAATTATTAAATCTGTAATCCTTTAAAAGCGCGTTTCGCTGAACTAAATTTTTCTTATATTTTAAAACATACTCCGAAAATTTCGGTTTAATCTGGCAAAGCGCGTTATCACAAAAGCTTCTTCTTTCGGCGGGACCGCCTTTAATAAGCGATAAATGCTCGGGTGAAAAAATAACCGCGTAATAATTTTCCGAAAATGAAGAAACGGAGGGCTGCTTAATGCCGTTTAAAAAGCTTTCCTTTTTTTCACCGAAAATTATTTTTTCGCTCTGCTCTCTGCCGCAGGAAATAAAGCTTACTTCAATTTCCGCTTTTTGCTTGCCGAACATTATCTGGTCGCTATCCTTAACAGCGCGGAAGCTTCTCATTCCCGTAAACAGCCATAGCGCTTCCAAAATATTTGTTTTTCCCTGAGCGTTTTCGCCGTAAATTACATTAATATTTTTATCAAATGTAAAAGCGGTATTTAATATGTTTTTATAATTTTTTAAAGAAAGTGAGTTAACAATCATTTAACAATAGTATAATCTTCTCCTAAAAAGGTTACAGTATCGCCTTCAAAAAGCTTTTTTCCTCTTTGCATACATACTTTACCGTTTACATCAACTTCGCCGTTTAAAATGGCATATTTTGCTTTTCCTCCCGAATAAGCAAGAGAAGCAAATTTCAAAAATGCGTCTAATTTTATATAATTTGTGTTTATTTTAATATCCATCAGTCGTTCTTTAATCTTACGGGCAATACCAAATATAAAAATTCATCACTGTCAACAGGAGTAATTTTAATCGGAGAAAGCGGACCTGAAAGCTCAATTTTAACTTCCTCAACGCCTGAATTTTTAAGTGCGTCAATAAAATACTTACTGTTGAAGCCTATTTCAACTCTGTCTCCCAAAACGGAAGCATTAATTTTATCAAAGCTTCTTGCGGTTGAAGTAATGCAGGAAATTTTAATTTCATTAGGAGAAAATACGCATCTGATAGGGCTTTTTAAACGGTCAACAATAACTATTGCCGTTCTTTCAATTGATTCCAATAACAGTTTAGTTGAAACAACTGTTTGAGAGGTACTGTTCTTCGGAATAGCCGCATTATAATTTAAAAATTCACCCTCAAGCAGCCTTGAAATAATTGAATAAGTGCCGATTGTAAAAACAATATGTCTTTTGCCGAGAAAAATGCTTATATTATCATCTGTTTCACCTAAAATTTTAAGCAGCTCGTTAAGTGTTTTTGCGGGAACTACAAAATTGAGCAATTCACCGTCATAATTAATTTTTTCTTTTCTGATTGCAAGCCTGAAACCGTCAACGGCAACCATTTTAAGCTCTCCGCCGAAAATTTCAAACTTAACGCCCATATGAACAGGCTTTGAATCTCCTACCGCGCAGGCAAAAACAGTTTGCTTAACCATTGCCGTGAATATTTCGGTATCAATATCAATTTCTTTACCGTTTTCAACTATGGGAAGCTCGGGATAATCCTCGGCGCTTATGCCGTTAAGAGTAATCTCGCTGTTTGCACATTTAATATTGCACATCTGTCTTTCATCGGAAGAAATTTCAATTATTTCACCGGGCATTTTTCTAACTATATCGCAAAGCATGCGCGCATTTAAAATAATGCTGCCTTCCTCTTCAATATTTGCTTGAATGTCGGTAATAATAGCGACCTCTAAATCGTAACCTGTCAAGGTTACGGCTCCGTTTTTAGCTTCAATAAGTATTCCTTCAATCGAAGGAATTGCAGCCTTTGGCGATACTGCTTTTGATACGGTGCCGGAAGCTACCGAAAGTTCAAAGGTAGAACAGGTAAATTTCATTTTTTTCCTCCCTAAGTGATTAACTGTTTATTAAGGTAATCAGTATTTTAATAAAAAAGTATTTTTAAAAAACCGCTTTTAACATAAACAGAATATTATACAGTTTATAGTTTAATTATTAGTGTATGTTGAAAATGTTAATAAGCTTCATATTTCGCATTGTATATACTGTTTCACCCGTTTAACGAATTGTTGATAAAAAAGCGTGAAATGTTGTTAAACAATTGCGTAAAGGTTAAGCACTTTAAAAAATGTTGAAAGATTGGTAAGTTGTTGAAAACCTAAAAAAATCTAAGTGCGTTAAGCTCGTTTAAAATCAGCTTATCTGTCTTGAATGTTTTTAATAATATCGGAAATTTGAGCCTTTAAAATTGAATCCTCTTCAAGCCTTTCTTCAATGGTTTGAATTGAATGAATAACGGTTGAATAATTTCTGTCAAATTTTTTGCCTATTTCCTGGAAAGTCATTCCCGTAACTGTTCTTATAATATACATTGCGATTTGGCGCGGATAAGAAATGTTAACATCTCTTTTCTTTGAATATAAATCGCTGACCGAAACATTATAGTTTTTACTTACTTCCAAAATAATCTTTTCCGTAAGCTGAGGTACGGGCTGATTATAATTAACGATATTTTTAATTATGCTTTGAACATCGTTAATAGTAACGGGCTGTGCTGATTCAAGATTTGAATAAGCTTTTAATTTTTTAATAACGCCCTCTAACTGACGAATGTTATTTTTAACCTTTTCGGCAATATAAGTAATTAATTCATCGGGAAGCTGAAAATCATATAAATTACATTTATCTTTTATGATTGCTATTCTCGTTTCAAGCTCCGGAGGCTGAATATCAGCAAGTAAGCCCTGCTCGATTCTGCCTTTAATTCTGTCCGCAAGAGTTTGAATATCCTTTGGAGGACGGTCCGAGGAAAGAATTATTTGCTTATCGTTGACAATATAATTGTCAATTGTATGGAAAAATTCTTCCTGTGTTGCTTCTTTGCCCGCAAGAAATTGAATATCGTCAATAATAATTACATCCGCACTTCTGTATTTATCGTGAAAAACAGAGGTTGTGCCGTTAGATAAATGCTTTAAAAATTCATTGGTAAATTCTTCCGCCTGAACAAAAATAATGGTGGTTGCGGGATCATTTTCCTTTATTTTATTTGCAATAGCATTTAAAAGGTGAGTTTTTCCGAGTCCCGAATTACCGTAAATAAAAAGCGGATTATAATTCATTCCGCCGTTAACGGAAATACTTTTAGGATTAGCGGAAACAGCCTTTGCCGCAGAGTAAGCGAAATTGTTTGAGGGACCTACAACGAAATTTTCAAAAGTTTCTTTTGTAGGATTAACTCTTGCATATAATTTTGCTTCCTTTTTTGCTTCATATTCATTTTTTTGAGAAGGTGAAATAAATTTAACCTTTATATCAAAACCGAAGGTATCGCTGAACGCCTGCTGCCAAAGCTCTTTATACTTTTCTTCAACCAATTCCTGAACAAAGGAATCCGAGCAGTCTATAATAAAAGTATCCTTTTCAAAGTAAACATATTTGAGCGGCTCAAACCATAAATGAGCGGCGGTAGGAGTAACAGCCGAGGATAATTCGGCTTTTACCTTTTCAAAAATTTCTTCAAAAGATTTCATACTTTTCCCCTAAAATTATATAATAATTATAATTTATATTAATATTAAAAATATATACACTATATTTTAACATATTAATTAAAAGAATTCAACAGAAAATACAAAAAATGTTTAAACTTTATTAATGTTATAAAACTTTAAATATTTTATAATATATAATGATTTTAAAATAAGTTTAAAATAAAAATATTCTTGACAATAGATAAAACTGTGATATAATCTTAATTTGTATCGGAATCTTTTTTTATAATTCCAAAATTAATTATTTCGTACGCCATACTGCGTATAGACTCAGCTGTTAAAGACAAGTTTTTTCAGCTCAAAGGAGGTTTAAAAATGTTAAGAACTTATCAGCCTAAAAAAAGGCACAGAAAAAAGGAACACGGTTTCCGTAAAAGAATGTCAACAAGAGGCGGCAGAAAGGTTTTGGCTCGTCGCCGCGCAAAGGGTCGTAAAAGGCTCACTTACTGATTAAAATGACAGAATTTGAAAGTATAAAGTTAAATAAGGAATTTCGTTTTTTATACGGCAGAGGAATTAATAAAATCAGTCCAAGCGTTGTAGTTTATGCTAAAAGGAACAACAAGAACATTCAAAGGCTGGGCATAACCTGTTCAAAAAAAATAGGAAATGCCGTTAAAAGAAACAGAACGAAAAGAATAATCCGCGTAGCTTACAGAAATCTTTTAGAGGAGCTTAACGCCTGCTACGATGTAGTTATTGTTGCAAGAACGCGCTGTGCTTATATGAATTCTAATGAAGTTACCTCGGATTTAAAAAAATGCTTTATACAGGCAGGGCTCATTGAAGATGAAAAAAGTAATTAGAATACTAATCAGATTTTATCAGGTGTGTTTATCGCCTTTATCTCACGGCTGTTGCCGTTTTTATCCGACCTGCTCTGCATATGCTCTTGAAGCGGTCGAGGTTCACGGTGCCGCAAAAGGCTCGTGGCTCGCTTTAAAGAGAATTTTAAGGTGTAATCCCTTATTTAAAGGCGGTTATGATCCCGTTCCGCCAAAAAAAAGCAAATAATTTTATTTGCGTATCAGTCCTATTTTTCAGGACAATATAAAACAGGAGAAAATAATGAGTAATATATTCGGATTTTTTTATAACATTTTTGGCTACTGCTTAGAGTTTTTTTACAATATGTTTAAAAACACTCCGGCACCTTATGTTATCGCACTTATTGTTTTTACATTAATAACAAGAGTTTTGCTTTTGCCCACTTCTATTCCGCAGCAAAAGAATCAGGCAAAGCAATTTAGAATTCAGCCCAAGCTTCAAAAGCTTCAGGAAAAGTTCGGTAATGACCGCCAAAAGCTTTCCGAAGAACAGCAAAAACTTTACCAGAGAGAAGGATATAATCCCATGGCTGCAGGCTGCGGTCCCATGCTTGTTTCACTTCCTTTGCTTTGGGGTATTTACGGTGCTATAACCAAGCCGATTTCCTATGTGCTTCATTTTAAAGACGCTATAACAAAGTGCCTTAATGACGCTACTGTTAAAAAGGCAATTGAAGCGGTAAGCACAAGTAAAAGAAGTTCATACTACCAAGAGCTTATAATTTTAAATCAGCTTAAGAATAAGTCAAGCGATATTTCCGCGAGAGTATCTGCTTTCTTTACTCCGGATCAGCTTGCAAGTATGAATACTTTTTCAAATCAGTTTGTGCTTTTCGGAATGGATTTAACCCAAACCCCGAGTATTAAGGAATTCAGTATTTATTGGATAATACCTATTCTTTCCGGAATTACATCCTTTCTCACTTCTTTCATTTCCACAAGAATGCAAAAGAAATTTAATCCCACTATGGCTCAGGGTTCAAATGCAATGAGTCAGGGCTGTATGATGGCGTTTATGCCTATCTTCTCCATTTATCTTTGCTTTACGGTTCCCGCAGGCGTAGGCTTTTATTGGGTAATTTCAAATGTATTCGCATTATTCCAGACCCTTATTCTTTCTAATGTGTATGCTCCTCCCAAGGTTGCAGCAAAGAATATGATTAACGATGTAATCAACAGATATTCTTATGAAAAGAGCATAAAGATATCTAAATAAGGGCTGAGGTGTTCACTGACTACTCGGAACACGCTAAAAATCGGAGGTATAATAATTTTGATAATTGAAAAAATCGGCGTCGGTGAGACTATTGAAGAAGCTCGCGAAAATGCAAGAAAGCTTCTCAATGCTCCCGAGGACGCTGACATTAAGTTTGATATTATTACTGCGCCGTCAAAAAAAATCTTAGGCTTGTTCGGCGGCAAAAAAGCAGAAGTTAAGGCTTCTTATGAAAAGAAGGAAGCTCCTAAGAAAAAGGCAGCCGTTAAAGCGAAAGCTAAAAAGGCTCCGAAAAAGGCTGAAAAAAAGCCGGTTAAAAAAGTGGAACCTAAGGTTGCTCCTAAAAAAGAGGAACCGAAAAGGACTCCTGCAGACCCCGAAAGACTTAAAAAGGCTTGCGAGGACTGCACTCCTTATGTTAAGGATATAGTTGAAAAAATAATTGACAGTAAGGTTGAAGTGACTTCCGAAATTGCGCAAGACAGCACAATTTTGATTACAATCTGCGGTGAGAATAACGAGGCTGACGGTATTATTATCGGTCACAGAGGCGAAACGCTTGACGCTATTCAGTATCTTGCTTCGCTTAAAGCCAATAAGGGTCACGATGACTATGTGAGAGTAACCCTTGATATTTCAAATTACAGGCAGAAAAGACAGGAAACCTTAGTTTCTCTCGCTCACAGAAACGCAAAGAACGCACTTCGTTCGGGCAGAAGAATAACTCTTGAGCCTATGAATCCTTACGAAAGGCATATCATTCATACTGCCGTTCAGGATATTGAAGGTGTAAGCAGCCATTCCGTAGGCTCCAATATTGACAGAAGAGTAGTTATCACTCCCAATAATTACAATCCTTCAAGGAGAAATCAGAAGAAAAATTATTCCCGTCCTTCCGCTCCCGCTGAAAAAAGAGAGCCGAAAAAGGACACCAATTCAGCTCCTCTTTACGGTATTATTACAAAAAAAGAGGAAGAATAAGCTTTTAAAGGAGGTGGCGGAATTCCGTCACCTCTTATTTTTATAAAAACGCTGTATTATCAGCGAATGTCACGGGAGACAAATTATGAAAACAATTGCCGCTATTTCCACTGCTCCCGCCGTAGGCGGAATAGGTGTAATCAGAATAAGCGGAGAGGCTGCAATAGAAGTTGCCGAAAAGCTTTTTTGCGCCTGCTCCACGAAAAAAAGGCTCTCCGAAATGGAGGGCTATACGGCGGCATACGGTTTTGTGAAAACCATAGGCGGGGAAAAGCTGGATGAATGTGTGGCGCTCGTGTTCCGCGCACCTCATTCTTATACAGGCGAAAATGTTGTGGAGCTTTCCTGCCACGGCGGCATTTTTTTACTTAAAAAGGTTCTTGAAGAGGTCTTTAAAGCGGGAGCTGTTCCTGCCGAAGCCGGTGAGTTTACAAAAAGGGCTTTTTTAAATAAAAAAATAGATTTGACTCGGGCCGAAGCGGTAGCCTCTATTATCTCCGCTCAATCGGACGCTTCCGCAGCGGCGGCTGTAAGCGCAAGAGACGGAAATCTGTATAAAGAAATTAATGCTGTTTCCGAGTCATTAATTTCCCTTTCGGCACACCTTGCGGCGTGGACGGATTATCCCGACGATGATATTGAAGAGCTTGATTATTCATCGCTTGAAGAAATTTTAGAAGGCGCAAAGCTCACTTTGGAAAATTTGCTCTCCACTTTTGACGCGGGACAGGCTGTAACTCAGGGCATTGAATGCGCTATAGTCGGCAGGACAAATGTGGGCAAATCAACGCTTATGAATTTACTGTGCGGCGAAACCAAAAGCATAGTTACCGATATTGAGGGCACAACAAGAGATGTAGTTGAAACCACGGTAAGGATAGGAAATGTGGTGCTCAGACTTTCCGATACAGCAGGGCTTCGCGAGAGCGAAGACAAAATTGAGCAGATAGGAATAGAGCTTTCAAAGAAAAAAATTGAAGCTTCATCGCTCATTTTTGCGGTTTTTGACTGTTCTAAGGACTTGAACGAGGAGGATTTCGCTCTTCTGGAGGCGATAAAAAACAAACCCGCGATACTTGTTATAAATAAAAAAGATTTATCGGCTGTGTGGGAGGCTGAAAAAGTGAAAAAATATTCCGAAAACATAGTTTTCATTTCCGCAAAGCACTCGGATGGGTATAAAGAGCTTGCCAAAATGTGCGAAAAGGTTTTGGGTACGGAGCAATTTAATCCCTATGCTCCTTTGCTTGCAACCGAAAGGCAAAAGTCTTGCGCCGAGAATGCGCTATCCTGTGTAACAGAAGCGATTGAAGCTATAAAGTTGAATTTAACTTTAGATGCCGTAAATGTAAGTGTTGATTCGGCAATCGAAGCACTTTTGGCTTTAACAGGCGAAAGGGTAACGGAAAAAATCACGGAGGAAATCTTCAAAAATTTCTGCGTAGGTAAATAAAAGACAGTATGGAATACTTTGCAAAAAACACGGATATTATAGTAATCGGCGCAGGGCACGCAGGCATTGAAGCCTCGCTTGCGGCTGCAAGGCTCGGTTGCAAAACAATATGCTTCACAATAAATCTTGATTGTGTAGGCAATATGCCCTGCAACCCTTCCATAGGCGGCACCTCAAAAGGGCATCTTGTAAGGGAAATTGACGCGCTCGGCGGTCAAATGGGCATAGCGGCGGACGCTAATCTGCTTCAAAGCCGTATGCTCAACCTCGGCAAAGGTCCTGCAGTCCATTCACTCAGAGCGCAGATTGACCGCAAGGACTATTCCCGCTATATGAAGCACATAATGGAGTTGCAGGAAAACTTAGAACTTATACAGGGCGAAATAGTTGACCTTTATAAAAAAGACGGACTGTGGTTTGTTAGAACAAAGTTAGAAGCCGTTTACAGCGCTAAGTGCGTAATCCTTGCAACAGGCACTTTTTTGGGCGGTAAAATATATGTCGGCGATGTTTCATTTGAAAGCGGACCGGACGGTATGTTTCCCGCTAAAGAACTTGGCGTAGCGATAAGGAAAATGGGACTTCCCATTCGCAGATTTAAAACGGGTACGCCGAGCAGGGTAAACCGCCGCAGTCTTGATTTTTCAAAGATGGACGAGCAAAAGGGCGATGAAAGACCGGTTAATTTTTCTTTTAATCCGCAAACACAAATTGAAAACAAGGTTTCGTGCTATATTACATACACAAATGAAAAAACGAAGCAGATTATTTTAGATAATCTTGACCGCTCGCCTATGTATTCGGGTAAGATTGAGGGCAAGGGACCTCGCTACTGCCCGTCGATAGAAGATAAAATCGTGCGTTTTGCCGAAAAGCAACGCCACCAGATTTTTATTGAGCCTTGCGGACTTGATACCGAGGAAATATATCTTCAAGGGCTTTCTTCCTCGCTTCCCGAGGATGTGCAGGCGGATTTTATTCACTCTATAGCAGGGCTTGAAAATGCTCAGGTTATGCGTACCGCTTACGCAATTGAATACGACTGCGTTGACCCGACAGCGCTTAAAGCCACGCTTGAATGTCTCGACTATGACGGACTTTTCGGGGCGGGGCAGTTTAACGGCTCAAGCGGTTACGAGGAGGCTGCAGCACAAGGTTTAGTTGCAGGAATTAACGCCGCCCACAAGATATTGGGAAAAGAGCCGTTTACCTTAGACCGAGCAAGCTCATATATAGGCACTCTTATTGACGACCTTGTTACCAAGGGTTGTACCGACCCGTATCGAATGATGACCAGCAGAAGCGAATACCGCCTGATACTCAGGCAGGACAATGCGGACGAAAGACTTATGCCGACAGGCTACGAGCTGGGGCTTATCAGTGAGGATAAATATAACAAGTTTCTCGAAAAGCAGGAAATGATTAAAGCGGAGCGCAGAAGAATAGAAAAGCTTTCCGTTCCCTGCACCGAGGAAGTCAATAAAATAATTGTTTCACATGAAACATCACCGCTTAAAAAAGGCTGTAAGTTTATAGAACTGCTCAAACGCCCCACGCTTTCCTATCAGAAGCTTGCGCCTGTAGACAAGGATAGACCCGATTTGCCTTATGAGGTTTTCGAGCAGGTTGAAATATCGGTTAAATATGAGGGTTACATTAAAAGGCAGCTTGCACAGATAAAGGAAATGCGCCGTCTTGAAAAGAAGCTCATTCCCGAAGATACGGACTATAATGCTATCGTCGGCTTGCGCCTTGAAGCGATAGAAAAGCTTAACAGGGTGCGCCCAAACAATGTAGGTCAGGCAAGCAGAATAAGCGGAGTAACGCCGGCGGATATCAGCGTTATTCTCATTCACCTTGCAAAGGAAGGCAAATGATGATAAACAAAAGCGAACTTAAAAAGTATCTTGAAGAATATTCGCTTGCCGTAAGCGATAAAAGCATAGATATGCTTGACGCTTTCAGCGAAATGCTTATAGAAAAGAACAAATCCGTTAATCTTACTGCAATTAAAGACGCGAACGGCGTGCTTATTAAGCATCTGCTGGACAGCCTGCTTGTTTTCAAATTTGCCGATATTCCCAAAGGTGCGTCGATAATAGATGTAGGCTGCGGTGCGGGTTTTCCGTCTTTGCCCATGCTTATCGCAAGACAGGATTTAGATATAACTTTTCTTGATTCTACTGCGAAAAAGCTTGATTTTATTTCAAGCGTGCTCGATACCTTGAAGCTCAACGGAAGCGTCTGCCACGGCAGAGCCGAAGAGCTTTCAAAAGAAAATGTTTCCCGTGAAACATTCGATTTTGCAGTTGCGAGAGCCGTCGCAAATCTCTCGAGTCTTTCCGAACTCACCTTGCCGTTTGTGAAAATCGGCGGATATTTTATTGCGATGAAGGGCAAGGAGGGCGAAGCGGAGCTTGAGCAGGCGAAGGTTGCGATAAAGGCCTTGGGCGGCAAGACCGAAAGTGTAAATTCCTTCACTTTGCCCGACGGCAGCGAAAGAACCGTAATAGCAATAAAAAAGATTTCGCAAACGCCGACAAAATATCCCCGTTCCTCGTCAGCAATTTTAAAAAAGCCCTTGAATTAGGGAAAAATCGGGCGAAAGTGCGCGAAATTCGGCGAACGATTCATATGGACAGGCATAGTATTTAATGGTAAAATGTAACCGTAGTCAACAGACTGCGGTTCTTTTAAAGAGTGGTGACGGACCTTTAAAAGAATATGCCTTGTCCTGCAGAAGCAGGAAAATACTTTTCTTCTCACACCCCCAATAACACGGAAACGGCAGAGCGATATTCGCCCTGCCGTTTTCGTGTAATGAAGTTTGCCTTTGGAAAATGAAGTATCTCTTTGAGATATTAATTATTTGCTTTGCAAATATTAAGGGCGGGCTTTGTTCGCGCCGCGGTGAAGAAGTTGGAGTGAATAGTGAAGAATTTGCCCGCACCTGATTTGAAAAGTGATAATTTTACGCATAATTCGGCAAAAAGCAACAATATATAAATGATTAACAGCGCTAAAAATCAGCAAAACACTACATCTTGTGATATTGGCGCTGTCAAGCCATATTTGCTTGTAATAATAAACAAAATAAGCCGCTTATTTCCTACATTTGTTTCATGTGAAACATATTGAATTTTAAACTCACTTGGTATATAATACTTTTCGGCAAAACAAAAAGCCTACAGGAAAGTCCGATAAGAAAGTCGGGGCGCTCCTTAGGGGCTTTTAATGTTTTATGTCTAAATAATTAAAAAGTGACTATTATAGAGGAATCAATGAGTAAAATAGTAGCAATAGTTAATCAAAAAGGCGGAGTAGGCAAAACAACTACCGCCGTAAACCTTGCGGCGAGCGTTGCGGCAAAGGGCAAAAAGGTTCTGCTTGCGGACATAGACCCGCAGGGCAACGCAACAAGCGGCTTCGGCGTAAGCAAAACAGGCAATTCGACCTATGATTTGCTTGTGAATCGTATGCCTGCAAAGGAAATAATGGTAAAATCCGAATATAAAAATGTTTGGGTGTTGCCGGCGAGCATGAATCTTGCCGGGGCGGAAATTGAGCTTGTGGATATGCAAAAAAGAGAGAGCAGGTTGAAACTCGCCTTATCGCAGATTGACGCCGATTTCGATTACATCTTTCTCGACTGTCCGCCGTCGCTCGGAATAATAACGCTTAATGCTTTAACCGCTGCGGATTCAATTCTTGTGCCGATTCAGTGCGAATATTATGCCCTCGAAGGCTTATCGCAGCTTATGGGTACGGTAAAAACCGTAAAGCAGAGATTTAACAGCCGAATTGAAATTGAGGGCGTTTTGCTTACTATGTATGACGGCAGACTCAGGCTTACCTCGCAGGTGGTAGAAGAGGTAAAAAAATATTTTCCGAAAAAGGTATACACTACGGTTATCCCGCGGAATGTGCGTCTGTCGGAAGCGCCGAGCTACGGAGAGCCCGTAAGATATTACGACAAGCTTTCCAAGGGCGCGATTATGTACGACCAGCTTGCAACGGAATTTTTGAGAAATAACAGGAAATAGAGGAGAAGAATATGGCAAGACCGAAAGGCGGACTCGGAAAGGGCTTGGACGCTCTTTTCGCTGATAGTGACGCACTTTTTGCAGACGAAGCACCTACCCAAACATTAAAATTAACCGAAATAGAACCGAATCCCGACCAGCCGAGAAAAATGTTCGATGAGGACAAGCTTATGGAGCTTGCCGCGTCGATTTCCGAACACGGACTTATTCAGCCTATACTTGTAAGCCCGCTTTCAAACGGCAGGTATCAGCTTGTTGCGGGCGAGAGAAGGTGGAGAGCGAGCCGAATTGCAGGACTTGTTGAAGTGCCGGTAATCGTAAAGCAGCTTTCGGAAAAGGAAAAGAAGGAAATTGCGCTAATTGAAAATTTACAGCGTGAAGATTTGAACCCGATTGAAACGGCTTACGGTATACAGGCTCTCATCGAGGAATACGGCTTAACGCAAGACCAGGCAGCCGAGAGGGTAGGCTGTTCAAGACCCGCCATTGCAAACTCTTTAAGGCTTATCAATTTGCCCGGCGAGGTTAAGGAGCTTACCAGAAAGGGTAAGATTTCCGCAGGTCACGCAAGAGCGCTTCTGTCTTTTAAGGACGAAAAGAAAATGATTGAAGCGGCGCGCTTTATCGCTAAAAACGATGTGTCCGTAAGAGAGGTTGAGCGCATGGCAAAGCGCAGCGATAAAGCTGCTCCCGAGGACATGCACCGCACGAGAAGAAAGAAGAGAGACTCTTTTTATGACGAGGTTGAACTGTCTCTTACCGAAGCGCTTGGCAGAAAGGTCAAGGTATATAACGGCAAGGACAAGGGCACGCTTGAAATAGAGTTTTACGATAAGGACGACCTTAAAAACATAGCAAATGCAATTAAACAGGACTAAGGTGATAAAATGTTAGATATTAAAGTAATCAGAGAAAATCCCGAAAGAGTAAAGGCTGCAATGAAAAGCCGCAACAACGACTGTGATGAAATCATTGACATAGTGCTTGAATGTGACGCAAAAAGGCGTGAGTTAAACTCACTTGCAGACGGCTTGAAAGCAAAGCAGAACCAAGCCTCAAAGCAAATTCCGCTCATCAAGAAGGAGGGCGGCGATATTGCGCCGATTTTAAAGGAAATGAACGAAATCAAGGCTAAGGTAAAGGAGCTTGACGCCGACATTTCCGAAGTTGAAAAAGAGCAGAAGGATTTAATTTTAAGTATTCCGAATATTCCGAATGAAAGCGTACCCGTAGGCAAGAGCGATGAGGATAATGTTGAAATCCGCCGTTGGGGCGAGCCTAAAAAGTTTGACTTCGAGCCGAAAGCGCATTGGGACATCGGCAAGGATTTGGGCATTTTAGACCCCGAAACCGCCGCAAAGGTAACAGGCGCGCGTTTCCATTTCTATAAAGGGCTCGGCGCCCGTCTTGAGAGAAGCATTTATAATTTCTTCCTCAACACCCACACCGAGCACGGCTATACAGAGGTTTTCCCGCCCTATATGGTAAACCGTGATTCTATGACAGGCACGGGACAGCTTCCGAAATTTGAGGAGGACGCTTTCAAGGTTACGAATATGGATTATTTCCTTATTCCGACTGCGGAAGTGCCTGTTACAAATATGTTCAGAGGCGATATTTTGGATAAGGCTGATTTGCCGATTAAATACTGCGCTTATTCCGCTTGCTTCAGGGCTGAGGCGGGCAGCGCGGGCAGAGATACAAGAGGACTTATCCGCCAGCACCAGTTTAACAAGGTTGAGCTTGTTAAGTTTGCAGACCCCGAAAATTCTTATGAGGAATTGGAAGAACTGACCAAGGACGCAGAGCGCGTTTTGCAGTTGCTCGGACTGCCGTACAGAGTTGTGGCGCTGAGCACGGGCGACCTCGGCTTCTCGAGCGCAAAGACCTATGATATTGAAGTGTGGCTTCCGTCTTATAACAGATATGTTGAAATTTCCTCGTGCTCTAACTTTGAGGACTTTCAGGCACGCAGGGCGGCTATAAGGTTCAGGGGAGAAAAAGGCGAGAAAACACGATTTGTTCATACCCTTAACGGCTCGGGCGTGGCAATAGGCAGAACCACCGCCGCGATTTTGGAGAATTACCAGAATGCAGACGGCTCGGTAACTATTCCCGAAGCACTCAGAGCGTATATGGGAACGGATATTATAAAATAAAAAGTAAACGGCAGGCGTTCAAACCTGCCGTTTTAATTCGGAATTAATTAATCGTGTGCGGGTGCCCGCCCTTTATCCAAACGCGGTTTGGATTTCATCACGAAGTGAGTTCATCCTGCAAAGCAAGATTTTATCTCACCGGGTGAGATTTCATTCAGCGCGCAGCGCTGCTGTTTTGCCCGCACTTCTTCACCTGTGGGTATAGTGATTTGAGCTTTTCAGTCTTTCGCTTGTCTTTCTTGCTTTTTAGCATTGTGCCGAAAAACGGCACAATTTTTTTGTGTAAAATAAAGTATTTTATTTTTTTAAGCTGTGTATTATAATATATTATGAATAAATATATACTCTTGCATTATCCAAATGCGTTGTGCCGATTTTTAGGAGGATGTCTATGAAAAAGTTATTATCATTATTCTTGGCGGCTGTGCTGGTATTATCCTTAGTGCCCGCCACTGTGCTTGAGGCTGCCGCCGCTTCGGGCGAGCTGCCTTTGGATTTGGATGTTTCCGTAACAACCTCGGCAGGCGATTGGGTAGTAAACACCTTCACTCCTACCGAGGACGGCATATACATTTTCTCCTCCTCGGGCAGCTATGATACCTTGGGTTACATAGCGCTCAACGAGGGCGAGGCTGAAAACAAGGATATTAAGGACGACGGCGGTCAGGGTGAAAACTTTGCCGTAACCTACAATATGAGAGCCGGCGTAAGATACTATTTAGGCTCAACCGTACTTACGGGCAAGGGAACCTATACCGTAAAAATCGTCAAGTTTGAAATTGACGACCATTCAATCAACCCCATCACCGCGGGCAGAAACACCTCGGTAAGCCTTAAGAAAATAAACGGCGTTAAATTCTGCTCCTTTGTCCCCACCTCCTCGGGCAAATATGTTTATTGCTCTTCGGGCAACTACGATACTCAGGGTTATGTTTTTGATGAAAACTGGTCGCAGATAGCCTATACCGACATAGGCGGTTCGGTGCAGAACTTCGAATTGGAGCTTGACCTTCAGGCGGGCAAAACCTATTATCTCGGATATTCAACCAACTCCATTACTACTGCAACCTTTAACATACTTGTATACCTTAAAAATACCATTAGCTCCGTGAGCTTGGATACTCCGCCCGAAAAAACCACTTATTACAAGGGCTTGGACGCTACTCCGACCTCCGGCGGCAAGTACCATGTTGACCTGCTGCTCTCGGGCTTTAAATTTAACATTAACTACGGCGGCGGCGTTACCGAAACAAGGAAATATTCTTATTCGATAAGAGGCTTTGATTGCGAAACCTCGCGCGATATCAATGCCGGCGCAAACAGTATAAGATTCAGCTATATGGGCAATTATTCTTCCTTTAACATTAATGTTGAGGATTCGCCCGTGCGCGATTTTACAATAATTCAGCAGCCGACAAAAACAGTTTACTACGACGAGGACATCACCACTGCTCAGGATATTGAGCAAACGCAGATTTTCAATATTCTTTTAACGGGAATGATGCTCAAGGTTGAAAAGACCGACGGCAGCGAGGAAACCTTTAGAATTAACTCTGCTTACGGTGAAGAAATAGATTATTTCTACTTTGACCATATTAAAAAAGCGAGCGAAATGAACCTCGGCTTAAACACCTTCGCTTTTACTTATTACGGCATACAAAAAACCTTTCAGATTAACTATTCGCTCAATTCCGACAACTGGGAATATGAGATAGTTGACGGCGACCATATCCGTTTAACCAAATACATCGGAACGGACAGTGAAGCAATTATTCCCGATACTTTAAGAAGTTTGCCCGTCAGTGAAATCGGCGAGGAATGCTTCAAAGGAAACACCTCGCTGACTGTCGTGAGAATGACGGAGAGAATAACCAATATAGGCGCTCAGGCGTTTTACGGCTGCTCGGCGCTTACCGAGCTCACTCTGCCCTCTTCGCTGCAAAGCGTAGGCTCAAAGGCGTTTTACGGCTTAAAAGGACTTGAAAAGCTTGATTGGAACGCCCCGAACATTTCTTACAGCAGCTCGGATAATATTTTCGGAAATATGGGCGCAAACACCGAAAACGGCACTACGGTAGAATTCGGAATGAGCTGCACCCAAATACCCGAATATGCGCTTTATTCTTCATCCTCCTCCTATGCCCCGAAGGTATATAAAATAATTGTAGGCGAAAGCGTTACAAGCATAGGGAACGCGGCGTTCAGAAATCTGCCGTCGCTCAAAAAGGTTGAATTCAACGCAATTTCGGCGCATGTAAATGCCGCCAACAATATTTGGACTAATTCGGGCAATCCGTCCTTTGAGCTTGAAATAGGCGAGTATGTTGAAACCGTGCCTACCAATATGTTCTATTCCTCGAGCGCAAACCATTCGCCCAAAATCAGCAAGGTTACGGTTTTAGGTAAGGACACTGTGCTTGAAACCAATTCTTTGCGCAACAATTCCTCTGTAGAGAATACTTACTATGTTTGGTATAACCCCGATAATCAAAGCTCCGCTTACAATTATGCAATTGGAATGGGCTACAATTTCGAACTGCTTGACCCGAAGCTTGAAAGAATATATGTATATTCGGGTGCATTCGATACAGAATTTGTGCTTGAAGACGAATTCAGATTAGGCAATGTAGATGTAAGAGCGATTTATGACGACGGCTCGCAAAAAAATGTCAACGCCGACCTTCAGGTATCCGGCTTTGACAATACCCGAATAGGCACTCAAACCGTAACCGTTTCCTATACCTCGGAGCTTACGACAAAAACTCTTTCATATCAAATCCATATGCTTGAAAAGCCTTTAGTGCTTGATTATATAAGCATTGTTACTCCGCCTGCCAAGACCGAATATGTTGTTGGCGAAGGATTGGATTTAAGCGGAATGGTTGTTAACGCCGTATTTACAAACGGCACCTCTCAAGCGGTAAGCGAGAGCATAATTCTCGGCGACTACGATATGAACGCCTTGGGCGAGCAAATTATACCCGTAAGCTATACCTACGAGGGCGTTACAAGAAGCACCGAGCTTGCAATTATAATCAAGCCGGCTTCTATTACTAAGATTGAAGTGACCGTTCCCGAGGAGGATACCGATTACATAGCCGGCACGGCGCTGAGAACGGACGGAATAAAGGTTATTGCCGAGTATAACGACGGCAGGAGAGCGGATGTAAGTCTCTTCGCCGAGTATTCGGGCTATGATATGAATGTTTTGGGCAACCAAACAGTAACCGTATCTTATACGGAAAACGGTGAAACCAAAACCGCCGACTTCGGCATAACGGTGCACAATTGGCTTATAAGCATAGCCATTGTTGCTTTGCCGACTCAGAGAACTTATATTTTAGGCAGTCAGTTTGACCCCGCGGGCATACGCGTTACCGCCTTAAGAGAGGATAACAAGGGCGAGGATGTAAGCGCGCTTGTAACCTATTCGGGCTACGATATGAACACCGAGGGCGTGCAGACAGTAAGCGTGAGCTACACCGAAAACGGCGTAAGCAAATCGGATTCCTTCCAAATCACGGTTAAAAACGCTTCTCTTTCACGGCTTGAAATAACAAGCGTTCCGACAGCCACACAATATCAAAACACCCCGTTTGACACTCAGGGGCTTAAGGTTACGGCATATTACAGCGACTCCTCGAGCCGAGATGTAACAAGCTCCGCGGCTCTTTCGGGCTATGATATGAGCTCTTACGGTGAGCAGATAGTTTATGTTTCCTACACCGAGGGCGGCGTAACTCTCAGAGAGAATTTCACGATAAATGTAATAAAACAAACTCCCGCCGAGCTGAATATAACCAAGATGCCGAACAAAACCACTTTTGAAGTCGGTTCGGCATTCTCGGCGGCAGGCATAGAAGCGCAGCTTGTTTATAACAACTCGCTCACGGCTTCGCTCGGCGAAAACGATTTATCCTTTACCGGATATAATATGAACTATGCCGGCAAGCAAACCGTTACCGTAAGTTATACCGAAGGCTCGAAAACCGTAAGCTCGGCTTATGAAATTGAACTTCTTAACAGAGAGGTTTCCGTGACTATTACCTCTCAGCCGACTAAAACCCGCTATTATATCGGTGAAGAGCTTGATTTAAGCGGACTTGTTGTAAGCGCTACAATGGCAAACGGCACAAGTACGGTTATCAGCCACGACAGGCTGGTTGTCTCGGGCTTTGACAATCAAAAAGAGGGTTCGCAGACAATCGGCGTTTCCTACACGAGCCCGATAACCGATGTCACCTATAATATGTCGTTTAATGTAGAGGTTGTTTCAGGTCTTAACAGCATAGCTATAACCTCTCAGCCTGCTAAAACCGTATATTATTACTCCGATACGCTTGACACGGCGGGGCTTGTTGTCACTGCTTATTATGCGAACAACACAAGCAAAGCCGTTACCGATAAATGCGTGCTTTCGGGCTACAATATGAACGCTGTGGGAAGGCAGACCGTAACCGTAACCTTCACCGAGGGCAGCGTAAGCAAAACCGCCACCTTCGGCATAAATGTTAAAGACTATGCGACTTCGATTTATATTAGCAATATGCCCTCAAAGCTTAATTACAATCTCGGCGAGCCGCTTTCAACCGCTTCCCTTGCGGTAAAGGCGCACTTCGCAGTCGGCACTGATAAAGCCGTTACCTCCTCGGTTGTATGCTCGGGCTTTGAGAGCGAAACACCGGGCGTTAAAACAGTAACCGTTTCCTATAGCACGGACAAGGGCGTTTTGCAAACATTCTTCAGTGTTACCGTTTTTGACGCTGTAAAGAGTCTCAATTTAACCTCGGGGCTCGATAAAACCATGTACAATGTCGGCGAGGAGCTTGACACCGCTTCTCTTGCCGCCCGCGCCGAACTTTCAACGGGACAGATTATAGATGTTCCTTACAGCGATTTGAGCGTAAGCGGATATAACCCGAACCAAAAGGGCAGACAAATAGTGAGCGTAAAATATAATTATGATTCGAGCGAGCTGTCGCTGCCGCTTAAAGTGTTTGTTGAATACGATGATTCCTGCGATGTTAACGGCGATTTGTTCGTTGACCTTTCGGACATTTCGGCAATACTTTCTTCAGGCAACTATTCGCTGCCTGCTCAATCGGCACAAAACAAGAGGTGCGATGTAAATGCCGACGGTAATGTGGATATTTTAGATATAGGAGAAGTCCTGAACGAAAATAATTATGCGAAAGCAATAGGTTGATGAAATGAAAAGAATATTAGCATTGATTTTAGCCTTAATGATTGCGTTTTGCTCGGCTCTTCCGGCGTTTGCCGGCACGGAGGGCATAGCTTATGCTATCTCTGAAGGCGGAGCGAGCGTAACCGGCTATAACGGAACCCAAAAAGAAGTTGAGATTGACGAGGTGTATAACGGCGTTCCCGTTGTCGCAATAGCAGACGAAGCGTTTAAAGAAAGCTTCGTCAGCTCCGTTGTTCTGCCGAAAAGCGTAACCTCTATAGGGGAAAGAGCCTTTTCGGGCTGTACCAAAATCAATTATGTAAGAGTGCCGAGCAGCGTAAAATACATAGGAAAGGACGCTTTTGCGTGCGGCAGCCCCTCGTTTGTACTCAGGTGCAACAAGGGCTCCTATGCCGAGGCTTACGCAGAAGATTACTCACTTAATGTAAACTATGTTTTAAGCTCGCCCGTGCTTAAGGCTCAGGCGAGAACAAATAATGAAATTCACCTTTGGTGGAGCAGTGTGCAGGGAGCCGATGAATACTTTATTTACAGGGTGCTTGCAAACGGTTCAAGAGCCTTGCTTGATTCTACCGAGGATACTGTTTTCGATGTTAAAAACCTTTCCGGTAATACAGAATATACCTTCTTTGTAAGAGCTGTTGACGATAAGAAAACCGCCTCCTCCGACTATGAGAAAAAGGCGTCCGCAACAGTGCTTACTCTTTGCGACAATCCCGAAGTGAGAATAAAATCAAGTCCGCACAGGCTTGATCTTCACTGGCAGAATGTTGATGGCGCAAAGAGATATAATGTTTATCTTGTGAAAGGCGCAAAGCCTGTAAAGCTGATTAAAAGCACTACCAAAAACGGCTTTGTTTATGATAATTTGCCCGTAGGAAAAACCTTTGCTTTCTTTGTAAGCATTGTTGACTTAGCAGGCAACGAGAGCAGGTTTGAGAAGAAAAATGTAATTATTGCCTCAACCGTTTGTGAAAAGCCGAAAACACAGGCGGCGGGCTCTTGGATTTCCATTGATGTTAATTGGGAGGGCGTTGAGGGCGCCCGGTATTACGGTGTGTTTTATTCTTCGTCGATGTCCGGCGGCTATCAGTTAGCGGACTATGTATACCCGAAGGGCGACAGCAAGAAGTTTGAATACACTATAGGCGGCAAGCTCAACTATATGAAGGACTACAAGGTTCTTGTAAGGGCGTACAACGAAAACGATGACGGCTCGCCCTTTGACAAAACAACAGGCATAAAATGCCGACTTAAAGGCTTTTATATAATCAGCGCGGCTCTCATTTTACTGGCAATAGGCGTGGTAACGCTCATTGTTCTGTTCGTAATCAAAAAGAAAAAGGAATACTACGAAGTAGAATGTTAAACAAAGCACGGCGTTGCCGTGCTTTGGGAAGTAATAAGTAATAACGAATAGTGAAGAAGTGGAGAAAAGTATGAAAAAGGTAATATCATTAATATTGTTAATATCAATATTGTTTACTATGTTTGCAGGGGTGAATGTGAAATCCGCTGCTGTCACCAATCTTACCCAAGCGCAGGCGGTTGAGTGGATAAAAGCTCGCAAGGCTGAAAAATGGGCAATAAATTATGATGGGAGTTCATATGCTCTACCTCAGTGCGTTGATTTGATTGCATTTTATTTTGACACACTGGTTGGCCGGCATTTTGGATTAAATGCTAAGGACTATATAGGCAGAACCGATTTGCCCGAAGGCTGGATTTACACCTCTACTCCCGAACCGGGCGACATTGCTGTTTGGGATGCGTGGGGCGACAAAGGAATAGACGAAAACGGTCATGTTGCGCTTGTTGAAGCTGTTGGCAACACAACATTCAGTTATGTTCATGTGAATGGAAATACGGGGAAAAGTGGAAGCGGTGAATGGAGCCTTGCAACTCCTAAAACATATATTCACCCTGACTTCAAGTGCGCAACTCACACTTGGGACAGCGGTGTTGTCACCACCAATGCTACTTGTACTTCTGATGGTGTTAAAACCTATACCTGCACCGTTTGCGGCGAAACAAAAACCGAAACAATTAAAGGCGGGCACAAGTACGAAACCGTATTCACAATAAAAGCCACTTCGTTTGCAAACGGCGAGGTAGGCAAAAAGTGCACTGTCTGCAACAAGGCGGTCAAGACTACCATTTATCGCCCGAAAACTGCTGAAAGTAATAAATTAATAGTTACTTACAACGGCAAGTATCAAGAACCCGGCGTAACCGTAAAAGACACTCAGGAAAATGTTATTCCCTCGGATTACTATACTCTTTCTTATGAAAACAATAAAGATATAGGCGATGCTATCATTAATATTACATTCAAAGAGCTTTATCAGTGCTCTAAAAAGGCGGTGTTTATGATTGTGCCTAAAGGCACTTCTTTAATGGCTGTTAAAGCTGCCGGCGCAAGTTCCATAAAAGTGTATTGGCACAAGCAGACAAAGAAGACAAGCGGTTATCAAATTCAGTATTCAACCAGCCCGAAGTTTGCAAAAAACAATAAATCATTTACCACAAAGACTAATGTGGCAGGCAAAACCGTCAAAAACTTAAAAGCCGACACAACCTATTATTTCCGCATTAGAACCTACAAGAAAAAAGCGGGCTTCCCCTATTACTCGGGCTGGAGCCAGGTAAAACACGCAAAAACAGCTAAGCTCAATCCTAAAGGCACTTCTTTAAAGAAAGTTAAAGTTGCCGGCACAAGTTCCATAAAGGTATATTGGAACAGGCAGACAAAGAACACAAGCGGTTATCAAATTCAGTATTCAACCAGCCCTGAATTTGAAAAAAACAATAAATCATTTACCGCAAAACCCAAGGTGACAGGCAAAACAGTTAAAAAACTTAAAGCCGGCACAACCTATTATTTCCGCATAAGAACCTACAGAAAAGTTAAAGGAAAAGTGTATTTCTCGGGCTGGAGCAAGACCTTAAGTGCAAAAACATCCACTCCTCCCCCGACTTGGGTGAAGCCACTTTCTACTTTAGGATATATGCTTTTTGCCGACAAGGTTGATAAAAACTATTTTTGTTTTGAATGGGACTCTACATCACAAGACGGAGATTACTATCTCCATAAATATACATCCACCGAAGATGAGCCCACAAAAGTTTGGTTTGATAGCAAACGATTTACCGACTTTCAAAGTTATTGGCAAATAAATGATTTTGTAACAGATGGCAAGGATGTTTTTTATGTTAAAACATCTTGCGGCAGAAATTCAGTGGACGGTATTTACAGGTTGCGCTCAAATGGGGAAAATAGCAAAGTTTTTAACGCAAAAGGTTTAAGTAACATTGCAGGAATATATGGTGGAAACATATATTATTTTAAAGAAATATACTCCGGTAGAAAGTCAAAGTACAATGGGATTGTTAGTGCCACATATTTTTGCAAGTACAATATGAAGACAAAAAAGTCCTCGATCATTAATAAAAAAGATTATGTATATTGTGAACATGCAAATGGAAGATATATGGTTTTAAGTGGGGTAAAGACAAAATCCCAAATAGGGCAACTAAACACAAAAATAGCTTTATATGATGCAAAAACAAACAAGTTTTACCTTATAACAAAATCCGGAACACAGGCAAAGCTTATCGGAGGCAAACTATATTATTTTAAAGAAATTTACAATAAAAGCGGTTCATTAACATCAACTAAATTAATTTGTAGCAGTTTAAATGGCAAAAAAAAGAAAACCATAGCGAAAATTTCTTCAGCCTATAGACTGTATTGCATGGGCAAAGGAAGCGCATATTTTACTAAACCAAACGAAAATGTTACAATGAACTACTATGCTTTTAAGTATAAAACCAAAGAAATGACAAAGATTAACTTTTTCGGCAAAAGAGTAATTGATATTCAGTAGCACAAAGCACAAGGTATATTTTAGTTATGTTTCGGCTACACCGAAGTTATATCATCTGCGCAAGCAGATTTCATTAAAACTAAAGCGATGTTTCCGTCCCGAAACATCGCTTCTGTTTATATTATTATTCCTATTTTAACTAATCCTTTAAGGAAGAATTCGCGGATTTTAAATGAGGTGGCGTGGTCGCCGTCGGGCGCGGGGAGAGGAATAAAATTCACTCCCGCCTTATCCATTATATATGTGCTGCGCCAGATGTGAAATGCGCTTGTAACATAAATCACCTTCGCGTCCTCGCCGAGCATTTCTTTAGTGTATTTAAAGTTTTGCAGCGTGGTTTTCGCCTGTTCCTCGAGGATGATTCTATCGTCGCTTATGCCGAGTTCGTTTAAAGCGTCCGCCATAATTCTCGCTTCGCTTTTAGTCTGCGTTTTTCCTTTGATACCGCCCGAAACAACCGCTTTCATATCGGGGTGCTCCTTCAGATATTCCGCGCCCGTTTCAATTCTTTTCATCAAAAGGTCGCTCGGCTTTTCGTCCTTTATGGGACCGCCCAAAATAAGCAAGTAGTCAGCATGCATAGCATAATCACCTCCGGACTTTGAAAATAGTGGCTGAAACCACACGACAATAAAAATTGTTGGCTTTCTAAAAATTTCAAAAGCATATTAAAACTTAACGCTTTTTGTCAAATGAAGTATTGCCGCAATAATCACCGTTCATTAATAATTCACGGTGATTTTGTGTTTTTGCCAATCTCTGCTTGGAGTATCATATACGCCTCAGCGCAGAGATTGACAAATTTCATCTCACTATTTTAAAGTCCACATTATTTTTCCTCAAAATAATTATACATCTCATATTGCCATTTTTCAAGGAAGTTGTATAATATAAATATGATTGAAAGAATAAAAGAAACGGATATTTGGGAAAAATTAAAAGAAACTTCGCTGCCCGTTGTGCTTTACGGCATGGGGAACGGCGCGGATAAAATTTTGCTCCAATTTGAATTAAAGGACATAAAATGCGCGGGCGTTTTCGCGTCCGATGAATTTGTGCGAGGTCACTCGTTTCGCGGGTTTAAGGTAAAAAAATACTCGGAAATAGAAGCGGAATTTGAGGATTTTATTATCGTGTGCGCCTTTGCGAGCGAGAGAGAAGAAGTTATAGAGCGCATATTTGAAATGCGAAAAAAGCACCTTGTTTTAGCGCCCGATGTACCTGTGGCGGGCATTGAGCTTTTCAGCCGCAGGTATGTTGAAATTAACGATGAAAAGTTTGAAAAGGCATATAATTTGCTCATTGACGAGCGCTCAAAAAAGAATTATATTAACATAATCAATTTTAAAATCGGCGGCGACATCAAATATCTTTTGCCGTTTTATGAAAAGGAAAAGGTTTATTCCGATTTACTTCAGCTTGACGGCGAGACGATAGTTGACCTCGGCGCATACAACGGCGACACGGTAGCAGAATTTGCAAGAGCCGATAAGAATTATAAAAAGATTTTTGCCTTCGAGCCCGACGAAAAAAACTTTAAAAAACTGCTTAAAAACACCGAGAAATTAAGGGATATTGAAGCGTTTAATCTCGGCGCTTGGGAATGCGAGGATACGGCGTTTTTCAGTGCCGAATCGAGCCGAAATTCGGCTATGAGCGTTAGGGGTAAGGAGGTAAAGCTGAACTCGGTTGACAATGTGATAAAGGAGCCGATAACTCTCTTAAAAATGGACATTGAGGGCAGTGAAAAGCAGGCAATCAAGGGAGCGCAAAATACTATAAAATCCTACCGCCCGAAGCTCTATATCTGCGCCTACCACCGCAGCGAGGATTTGTTCGCTCTTCCGCTTGAAATTCACAAAATCTGCCCCGAATACCGCTTTTATTTCGTCCACCACCGCTATATTCCCGCCTGGGAATCCAATTTTTACGCAGTGATAAGAAAATAATCCGACCGCATTTTCGGTCGGATTTAGAGTGTCGACAAAGTGGCTAAAACCGCACGACTAAATGTTAATTGGGCTTTTTGAGTGAATTTATATTTTTCTTCTTAAAAAGTCTGCTGTTGTAGCAAAGCCTTATACAAGTTGTTAAAAAACGCCGTAGTTACGGCGTTTTTTGTGCTTTTGCCAATCTCTGCTTGCGGTACCTTTGTACAGCTCGGCGCAGAGATTGACAAATTTTATCTCACTCTTTCAACATCTGCTCAGCGTGTAGAAAAAGGTTTTTCTACACGCTGTCAGCTTGTAGACAAAGTATTTGTCTACAAGCTGAATCCGACCGCATTTTCGGTCGGATTTTTTATCGTTTAAATATCGGACTTTGCTGGAAAAACATATCACTTTTTCAAGTATTCAACCACTACTGCGCCGACCTCTCTTGTGTAATAAACGGGCACAAGGTAGGAGGGCGTTGCCGCGTTTACGGCGTGGGCTGAAAGCCCGTATTTTTCGCAAATCATATCAGCTCTTTTTTGGTGAAAACCGCTCGTTGCGAGCGCTATATCTTTTGAGAGCGATTTGTCCTCTATTATCTTCAAAGAATTTTTAATATTTTCATCTGTATTGACGGACTTATCCTCTATGATAAGTCTGTTTTTATCTATGCCCGCTTTTGCCAAATTTTCGTATATACACTCAGCCTCGCTTATGCGCTCGTCCGCACCCTGTCCTCCGCTTAAAATCGCCGTAGCGTCGGGATTTTCGCTAAGGTAATCGTATGCTGCGTCTATGCGCGCTTTGAGCATCAGCGAGGGCACCTCTCCTCTTACCTGACAGCCCAAAACGATAAGCGTTTTTTGCCCCTTTGCTTCATTTTTTTCGGCGCCGATTATTGTGCCTAATGTAACAAAATATATGCACGCTCCCGCCGCCGCGAGCACTGCGATTAACGCTAAAATTACTCTGCCTGTTTTGCTTTCTTTCGCCTTTTTTATCAGCGCCAAAACCCGCTTCCAGAATATGCCGAGCGCCAGGAACAAAAAGCCTGCCGCACCGCCCAAAACCGTGCCCGCGTTAAAGATGTGCCGCGGCACCTGAATTAAGAAAAGGTAAAGAAACATAAAGCCTAAAGCAAAGGCTGAAACGCGAAGCGCTACAAGTGAAAATTTCTTAAAAGTCATAACAAACCTCTTACTTTTAATGCTTTAATTGTAACCTGAAAATTTAAAAAAGTGAAGAAATAATTGTAAACAAAGTGAAAATTTAACAAAAAAGGCAGTAAAATTGCGACAAATTTTGCGCAGATAAAGAATAAAAATTATTGATATATTTTTATTTATATGATATTATATATACGATTGCGAGTTAATAAATAAAATATATATTAATAAAGTGGAGGAAACCCCATGGAAGTTCACGATATAGTTGATATTTTGGAAGCAGAGATTGTTAACGAGGGCGATATGGACGCCGAAATCAAAACCGCTTGCGGCAGTGATATGATGAGCGATGTGCTTGCATTCGTTAAAGAGCAGTCCGTGCTTTTAACGGGGCTTGTTAATCCGCAGGTTGTAAGAACCGCGGATATGATGGATATGCACTGCATAGTTTTCATCAGAGGCAAGTCGCCCGACGATACGATTATTGCTCTTGCAAAGCAGAGAGATATAACCCTTCTTAAAACCCGCTACAGAATGTTTACCGCCTGCGGCAAGCTCTACGATGCGGGACTTCGCGGAGGTTGTAACATCTGATGGCAGGACTTGAATTGAAATATGCCGTGCCCTCGGCGGAGGAGGATTTCCTCGGAGCGGGCGAGGCTTCAACTTCGGTAAAGAAAAAGTTAAGGCAAATAGGTTATAATCCCGAGGCTGTCCGCAAGGTTGCGATTGCTATGTATGAAGGCGAAATAAATATGGCGATTCACGCCGGCGGCGGTGAGGCTGAAGTGGAAATTTTACCTCAGTCGGTAACAATAAAGCTTATTGACCACGGTCCCGGTATAGCAGATGTTGAAAAGGCTATGCAGGAGGGCTGGTCTACTGCGCCCGAGGAGGTCAGAAGCCTCGGCTTCGGCGCGGGAATGGGACTTCCCAATATGAAAAAGTACACCGACACTATGGATATTGAAACCGAGGTCGGCAAGGGTACGACAATCACTATGGTTGTCAACGCTCAATAATTATTGCATTGAAAGAAGAATATAGATGAACACATTTTTTCATTCGGTAGCGCTTGAAAAAGAAAAGTGTATCGGCTGCACAACCTGTATAAAGCGTTGTCCGACCGAGGCTATCCGAGTAAGAAACGGAAAAGCGAAGATTGATTCAAAGCGGTGCATTGACTGCGGCGAATGTATCAGGGTTTGCCCTAAAAATGCAAAGCGCGCGCACTCCACCCGTTTGGACGCGCTTGAGCATTGGAAATACAAGGTGGCTATTCCCGCCCCCGCGCTTTTCGGTCAGTTTAATAATCTTAACGACATAGATATAGTTCTCAACGGACTCAAAAAAATAGGCTTCGACGAGGTTTATGAGGTGTCGAGAGGCGCCGAGGTGGTAAGCGATGTTACCAAAACCCTCTTCGACCAAAACAAGCTCAAAAAGCCCGTTATATCTTCGGCTTGTCCTGCGGTAGTAAGGCTCATAAGGCAGCGATTCCCTTCGCTGATTGACAATGTGCTTCCGCTTAAAGCGCCGATGGAGGTTACGGCGAGAATGGCGAAGAACGAAATCAGCGCAAGGCTCGGTATGCCGATGGAGGAAATCGGCGTGTTCTTCATAACACCCTGCCCTGCAAAGGTTACCGATTTCGCAGCGCCCATAGGCTCGGCGTCTTCTTGGGTTGACGGCGCTATATCAATCGCAAAAATTTTTCCCCGTCTCTCCGAGGCTATGGATAAGGAGGTTGACATTAACAACCTTGAAAGAATAGCAAGAAGCGGTATGCTCGGCGTTAACTGGGCTACGAGCGGCGGCGAATCAAAAGCCTCTTTTGAGGAAAGATATCTCGCTGCGGACGGTATAGAAAATGTTATAAATGTGCTCGAGCAAATCGAGGACGAAAGAATACAGGATATTGATTTTATAGAGCTTAACGCTTGCTCGGGCGGCTGCGTAGGCGGCGTACTGTGCGTTGAAAATCCCTACATAGCGAAAACAAGGATACACAGGCTGCACAAGTATTTGCCCGAAAAGCAAAATCATTATGATAATTCGATGAACTCCATCATAAATTGGACTCAGGAGCTTGAGTACACGCCTGTTATGAAACTCTCGGAGGATATAAACGAGGCGTTTACGATGATGAATGAAATCGAGGAATTAAGAAAGAAGCTTCCTCAGATTGACTGCGGCTCCTGCGGCTCGCCTACCTGTAAGGCGTTTGCGGAGGATGTTGTTAAAGGTAAAGTAAAAGAGACCGACTGCGTATTTATTCTCAGGCAAAAGGTTAAAAATGCGGCGGACGCTCTCTCACAAATAGGAGCATACGATGAAAGTAAATGAGTTGGCGCAAAAACTCTCGCTTAAACTTTTAGCGGGCGAAGGCGGACTTGACAATGAAATACTTACCTGCTATTCGGGCGATTTGCTCAGCTGGGTAATGGGCAGAGCGCACGAGGGCAGCGCATGGCTTACGGTTATGGGTAATGTTAACGCCATAGCCGTTGCAACGCTTACGGATTGCGCGTGCATTATCTTAACCGAGGACGCTCCTCTTGACGAGGACGCAAGGCAGAGAGCAGAGAGCCAGAGCGTGCCGATATTATCAACCGATTTAAATGCGTATGAAATGGCGGTTAAAATCTCGGAAATATTAAAATGATTAAAGCGTTTTACGATTTTCATCTTCACTCTTGTTTATCGCCCTGCGGCGATGAGGATATGACTCCGAACAACATTGTGAATATGGCGAAGCTTTTGGGACTTGATGTTATCGCGCTTACCGACCACAATACCTGCCGCAACTGTCCTGCAGCTGTAGCGGCTGGCAAAAAGGCAGGACTGTGCGTAGTGCCGGGAATGGAACTTAGCACAAGCGAGGATATACATATGGTATGCCTTTTTGAAAGCTGCGAGCAGGCGCTTAAATTTTCGGACTATGTCAGAGAAAATTCGCCGCACATCAAAAACCGAGCTGATATTTACGGCAGACAACTTGCGCTGGATGAAAACGACAAGCTCACCTGCGAGGAAGAGGATTTGCTCCTTATGGCGAGCAATATAGGCATAGAACAAGCCTTTGAAAAAGTAAAGGAATTCGGCGGCGTTTGCTATCCCGCCCACATTGACAGGGACTCATATTCCGTAACCGCGGTTTTAGGCGATTTAACCCCCGAGTGCAATCACGGCGTGGCTGAAATGAGCTTTGACGCCGATGAGGACAAGCTGCGTTCGGCGTATTCGCTTGAGGGCGTAACGCTCGTTCAATCGTCGGACGCTCATTATCTTGAAAATATGAAAGACGCCTGCAACACGATTGAGCTTGAGCAGCTCAGCGCAGCGGCGGTTATCGGATATTTTCGGAATATTATGAAGTAGTTATTTAGCACCTTGTGCTTTAAATATGTTAAAAATTTTTTAAATATCGTGCGAGAACTTCGCACAGGGAGGAAAAAACCATGATCAAAAAAATCAGCACAAATCCTTTTAAGGGAACCCCTGAACAAGAGGCTGAGCTGAAAAAAGTCATCGAGGCACATCTTGACGACCCGGGCGCGGTAATGCCTGTTCTTCAAGAGGCGCAGGATATTTACGGATATCTGCCGATTGAAGTGCAGAAAATTGTTGCGGACGGTCTTTCTCTTCCGCTCGAGGAGGTTTACGGTGTCGCTACTTTCTACAGCCAGTTTTCATTGTCGCCGAAGGGCGAATACGCCATCAGCGTATGTCTCGGAACAGCCTGCTATGTTAAAGGCGCTCAAAAAATTATGGACAGCCTTTCGGAGCAGCTTGGTATCGGGGCGGAGGAATGTACCGCGGACGGTAAATTTTCGCTTTCCGCTTGCCGTTGCATAGGCGCTTGCGGTCTTGCTCCCGTATTTACTATCAATGATGAAGTATACGGCAGACTTGAAGCAAAAGATGTTGCGGGTATTTTAAGTCAGTATAAATAATTTATGAGAGAACTTTCACTTAACATCATGGATATTGCGCAGAATTCGGTAAGGGCTGAGGCTTCCGTTATCGAAATCCGTTGCATAGAGAACACGGCTGAGAAAACTGTCCTTTTAGAAGTAGAGGACAACGGAAGCGGTATGACCGAGGAGCAGATAAAAAGCGTTACCGACCCGTTTTTCACCACCAGAACCACAAGAAAAGTGGGGCTTGGCGTTCCGCTTTTCAAAATGGCGGCGGAGCAGACGGGCGGCAGCTTTAAAATCGAAAGCGAACCGGGAAAAGGAACGCTCACGAGCGCTACCTTTAATACCGACAGCGTGGATATGACGCCCGTAGGGAATATGAATTCCACCGTCAGCCTTTTAATCAACTGCAACCCCGATATAGACATCGTCTATAAAAGAGCGCTTGACTCCAAGTCCTTTACACTTGACACAAAAGAGCTCAGAGAGGTTTTAGGCGAGGTGCCGCTCGATAATCCCGATGTTACGGTTTGGATAAACTCATATCTTGAAGAAAATGAAAATAACTTATTTGGAGGTGCAAACCAATGAAATCTTTAGCTGAGCTT
>CADBNM010000012.1 GCA_902796055.1 Oscillospiraceae bacterium | reverse complement strand
CGGAGAGGGTGGGATTCGAACCCACGGCTCTTTCGAGTCACTGGTTTTCAAGACCAGCTCCTTAAACCGCTCGGACACCTCTCCGTATGCCCAAATATATTATCATAAGTATTATTAAATGTCAAGATATTTTACTGTTAGATTTAATAAAATTTTCTATGTTAATATAAGTGTTTTCGGGCTTTACATCTTTGTCGAATAAATACTTGATAAGTTGCAAAACCACCTGCGGTTTTGAAGCGACATCCTCCACGCAGTAATAGTCAAAATCATCTTCCGAATAAAACTTAACGCTTAAACCGTATGTCTTGATTTTGCCGAGTGCCGAGCGTTCTTCATATCGCTCAATCATCTTGTATTCAAGTGTTCCGCCATAGGCTTCCTTTTTGCAGTAAACTTCCATTTTTTCTCCTTTGAAAAGCATATTTGTTTTTATAATAAAACAAAACAAAAAAGAAAAATGGCGAAAAAGAAAAGGTGATACGCTGCCACCTCACTTTCACTTATTCACTTTTACCTATTCACTAAAAAAACGAGTTACATTGTAACTCGTTTTTTTACTATACCATTTTGGCGTTTTCGTGAGAGCGTTTTTCTTCGAGGGTTTCGTGCATTTGCTCGGTTGTTTTTTTATCGAGCGGATAAATAATCGAAAGCACGAGCATTAACGCTATCATAATAAACGGCACAAGCGTTGCCACATTGTACATACTATTAAGCACCTCGGCGCTCTGCGCTACGCCTGTTCCGACCTTAGAAGCATCGTAGCCTACAAGAGATACAAAGAACGGTGCAAGAGCCGCAATAGCCTGCCCTATCTTTCTCATAAATGTAAACAGTGCAAAGGTTGACGCTTCCTCACGCTTATTGGTTTTCCATTCGTGATAGTCGATAATATCAGCAGCCATAGACCAAACCTCGAGAACAAGGAAGCCGATGCCCGCATTGATAAAAAACGCGAGAACGATGAAAAAAATTATGCTTCCCTCGCCCAAGTGCAAAATAAAGCTCAAGAAAGCCGCTATAGACGATATTGCAAGGCTAAATACGCATACCTCTTTTTTGCCGAATTTCTTAATGAGCATATTCGCAAAGGGTATCATGAGCGCCATGGGAGCATAAGAGACAATCATATAAACGGTGTTCATACCCGAGCGATGAAAATAATCCTTAAAGAGATAAAGGTTAACCGTGCTAAGATACATCTGCGCCGCGATGAGCAGACAGCCGATAGTGGACATTGTTACAAACGCCCTGTCCTTAATCAAAAGTTTAATTGTTTTAATTATGCTGATTTTTTCTTCTTCCTCATCGCTGATAACAACTCTTTCGGTTGTGAGTTTGAAAGAAATTGTATAAAGCACAATCATAGCGACTGCGATAATAATCATACCTATTCTCAGCTTTTGCGCATCCATCTGATTACCGTCAGTACCCGCAGTCATAATAAGTATCGGGAAAATAAGGGTGGGCAGATTTCCGAATCCGCCGCCAACCGCGCGACACATAGAAAGGATACTTCTCTCGTTATCCTTAGTTGTCATAACGGTTGCAAGAGAACCGTATGGCACGGAAAGGATAGTATAAATCATACCGTAAATAATATACGCCGCCGCAACCCAAATTGTGTTTATGGTTAAGGAATTTGAAATTTTAAGGAACACAAGCAGTGCGGACACTGCAAGCGGATAACCGCCGTACATAATAAAGGGGCGATATTTGCCGTATTTATTGGGCTTCTTGGACTGAATGATGAAGCCCATAATCGGATCGTTGACAGCGTCCCAAATTCTTGCCGCTATCATAATAGCCGTTACTACCCCGCCTGCAATACCGAGAACATCGGTGCAGTAGATTGCAAGATAAGAACTCATAACGCAAAAAGCCAGGTTATTTGCAAAGTCAACTAAAGTATAGCCGATATAGTGTTTAGGTTTAAGTTTATTCATTTTTTACCTCTAAAACTGATGAATATCAATTAATAATTGCCGAAAAAGAACCTTTGCGCGCTTACTGCCGCCGCGCCTATATAAGAACTCTTATCCGCGAGCGAGCCTTTTGCGATTGCGCTGGAATTGAAGTCGGCAATATATCTTCCGCATTGGCGGATGAGTTTTTCTTCAATAGATTTGCTCTCAAAAATAGAGCCGAAAAGCACTATCCTTTTTGCATTTAAAATTGTTGCGGTATTTGTAAGCGCAAGCGCAACAACATTAATTTTCTGGTCAATGAGATTGATTATATCTTCATCTTTGCTTTTTACCATTTCTTCAAACGGCATACCGCCTGCTTCCTCGTTCATAGCCTTAGCGGAGGCTACGGTTTCAAGGCAGCCGTATCTGCCGCAACGGCACTTTTTGCCTCTCGGGTCAACTATGTAATGACCTATTTCGCTAAGAGTTGAATCCTTATCGGAAACGACCTCGCCGCTTACTGCAACGGCCGAGCCTATACCCATTCCCCACTTGAAGAATAAGACGGAGGAATTATCGGGAACATTACCGTAAATGAGCTCTGCAAGCGCATAAGCCTTGACATTATTCTCTGCGGCAACGGGAAGCTTGAATTTATTTTCGAGTTTAGCAATAAGTTCTTCATTTTCCCATACGCCGAAAACATTTTTTTCAACAGAACCTACGACGCAAACACCGACGCCTATCAACTGTTCGGGTTTATAGGTGCAGGAATTCAAAAACTGCGCCGCGCGCTCAACGATTAAATCGGTATTGTCAAAGAAATCATAAGTCTTTTTATTAATTAATTTTCCGCAAACATCGCAAAGAGAATAGGTAACCGAATCAAGCTCGGCGGTTATTCCCAATGTAAGCTTATTTGAACCGTTTAAACTAAGCAGAACCTCTCTTCTGCCTGCACGGTCACTGTTCTGAATAAAATCGCCTGTTTCAATAATCTTGCCGCTGTCTATAAGCCTTTTGGTTATTTTAGTTACAGCAGCCGCGGTAAGACCTAACTTTGAAGCAATTGCCTTTCTTGAAATAGTACCCTCCGCAGAAAGCAAATATAATACAGCTGTGTCGTTATACAGTTTTATTTGCTTCGGATTTATGCCTTGTTTTGCCATATTTTCACCCCTTAATCAATTCACTATCAATGATATTCCACTGTAAAGCATCAGTATATAGCTTAATATCATAAAAACATTTTTGTTCATTTTCTTTGCTATTTTTTCGCCGATAAAAACGGCTCCAACTAACATTATAATAGAAATTGCGAGCATCGGCAAGAGTTTTAATGTAAAATATCCCTGTTTTATGTCGGAAAACATAATAACAGTGTTCAAAACTATCCAAACAGCCGATAAAGTCGCCCTGAATTTTTCTTTATCCTTGATTTTTGCCGCGGCATAGGTAACAAGCAAAGGTCCGCCGCAAACAAAAACGCCGTGAACAATTCCTGCGGCTACTAAAAGAAGAATCGCAAGAATTTTGTTTGGCTCTTTCTCGACTTTGAGAAAGAAGAGGACTGCATTATAAAGAGCGAAAACAATTACAACCGCGCCTAAAACTATGTGAATCAATTTAGGGTCGGCAGTAATATAAGGAGATATAAACATACCGCCTATTATACCCACGCCCATAATCGAAACTATTTTTATAAATTCATGCTTATCTACATTCTTATAATTCTTTATCAAAACGCCTATGGATGCAGCTATTCCGAGCACATTCAAAATGGGCTTTGCGCTCTCGAAGCCTACAAGCATTACCGAAAACGGCATTGCGAGCACAGTACCCGCAAAGCCCGTTATACATTGAATAATATTAGATAAAAATACTACAAGATAGAATAAAACAGATTTAAGCATTAGTATTTTTCCACTTCTATATTAAGCAGTTTTGCAAGCGAAACAAGCTCATTTTCAATATCGCCCATAGCAACTGCAAAGTGGGGCTCCCAACCGGAAAGCACCGCTTTATTTATAATATCTGCGCTGTTTGCCTTGGTTTTTACAACCGCACTTGTACCGAAAAACTGCTTGGGCTTATCGAGCACCTCGCCGCCCGCTATAAAGAAGCGGAATTTACCCTCGGCGTCCTTGCCTATTCTGAAAATGGTTGCCTTTTCGCTCGGCTTACAGCCAAACTCAAGAGTAGGACCTATTTTTCTGTTGCAGTGAACGCCTGCCTCGGCGCCCGTATCCTCTCTTGCGAGCGAGCACGCAGCCATACCGCAATGCCAAAAAGTAATAGTGTTTTCGCCTTCATCGAGCGAAACGGGGTCGCCGAAAAATGCGGGTTTGTCTGTCAAAAACTGAGCGGCAAACATTGAAAGCGCGCCGTAGGTATCAGCCTCGCACGAGGAAGGAACGCCCAAATCGTTTAATATTGCAAGCACGGAGCAAACGGGTGTGCCGAAGTCCGTGAAGAAATCGGGCCAGCAACGCGAGGAAAGCGCACCGATATTATTGTCTTTGACAAACTCGGCGTACGCTTTATAAAGCCTTGCAAAATCAAAAACATTATTTTTATCAATACTATCAAGCGCGGTTATACGCCCTTTTGCATCGGCAATGTATTCGGCTATATCATCATCGCCGAAAGACCTTGCTTTATTTATAAGCTCTCTTGCTTCAATCGAGATAAGGTTAGTTCCGAAAACCGAAGCGAGTTCGGTATCAAGCCCTCTGCCGAAGCCGAAGCCCTGAGGTGTATGACCGATTTGAAGCAAATTCAACTCTTCAAACGCTTTTTTAAGTTTAAGCGCTTTTACAACACAACTAATCTTTTCTTTAACGCTATCTTCCTCTGGCGAACCGAAAACATAAAAGAATTCTCTGCCGAAGCCCGCAAGTGCGTTACCTGCGGAAAATGCGCCTGTAAGCGAATTGAGCCTGAGCCTGCCGCCGTCAATAACCGGCTCTCTGAGAGTCCACAAAAGCACGGGACAATCAAACATTCTTAAAAGTTCGGTCATATAAGCCGCGTTTGCAAAAGTAATATTTTGCACTATAGCCAAATCGGGCTTTACGCCTGCAGCAAATTCCTTTAATTTATCAATACTCAAAAGCATTTCGGAGGGGACTTTTACCTCGCTGTCAATACTCTTTAAAAGCGACACCGATTTTTCAAACTCCTCCCCTGCGCTCTCTAAATGAAAGGTGGGAACGCCTATCGGAAAATATGCGGTTTGTAATTTCATAATCTATCCTCTAATACTTTATTTCTTTATTTTCGCCTATAAGTCCCGCGAATGCGCCTTGGTCAATAAGCGGTTTTCTTTCGGGGTGCGCGATTATCCACTTGTTTTTTTGAAGCAATAATGCGCTTTCGCCCTTATCGCTCTTTTCAGCGTTTTCGAGCGGTGTATTTGTGCCGAGCGGTAAAATCACAACAGCTTTGAATCCGTCGTCACTGACAGTACAGGGAGAAAGGTGCAGTGTTGTTTGATAAAGCTCTATCGCCGTGCCTTCGGGCACGAAAAACACAGTTTCATCACCTACATAAAACTTATTATCTTTAATCTGCCAAGTGTGACCGAGCACCAAACAAAACGGCGTTACGGCTACATTTATTTCGCTACCCTTGTGATATTCAAAACCGTTATAAGTAGTATTTCTGCCGTTGCAGTAGCCTATTTGGATAGGCATTTCACCGTAAAGCTTATTTTGAATCTCGCCGCATACAGCAAGCGCTTCCATCCCCTTTTCACTTGCAACATAAATATTGTTTTTTTCGGGAACGAAAGTATGAGCTTTCATATATTCGCAAAGCGGCGAAAAGTCGGTATCCTCAATTACCCTGCCGAAGGTTTTAAATTCCTCCGAAAAAACCGAATGTATCTTTACATCGTTAAGATTATTTAGTTTTTCAAGCATCGTAATCGCCTCTTACCACCTTGTAGGTTGCACGCCAATCCTCTGCGCCTATGCCGGCTTCCATACCCTTTTTATAAACCGAAAGAGCGTTTTGCATACCGTTCATAGTGAAATCAACTTCATCCGCAAGGCGCTTGCAAATTCCGAGGTCTTTATACTCATTCTGGAGCGAAAAAGCGGTTGTCCAATTCTCATCAGCCAAATTTTTCCACTGACCGTCAAGATAAAAGTTCTGACCGCCGCCGTAAGAAATAGCAGTGTGGTAATCCTCGGCGCTTATGCCCATTTTTCGCGCAAGGAGCATAGTTTCATTAACGCCGTTTTGAATCTCGGCTACAAGAGTATTATGGCAAACTTTCATAACAAGACCTTTGCCGTTGTCGCCCATGCGGATAATGTTTTTGCCCATATAAGAGAGAACGGGCTTTATATCCTCAAACATTTCCTCTTTACAGCCGACTAAAATGCCAAGTTCGCCTGCTATCGCTGCGGGCTTTGACTTTACAACGGGTGCGTCTGCAAAGCGCGCGCCCTTGAGCATTACCTCGTTTGCAATCTCAACCGATACGCTCGGGTCGATTGTACTCATATCAATACAGGTTTTGGCGGAGTCGATAAAGGGTAAAATCTCATCGTAAATCGCTCTGACATGAGCGGATTTGGGTACCATTGAAATTATAAAGTCGCTATTTTGGGCAAGTTCTGCGTTAGAAGCGCAGGGAACGGCGCCAAGAGAAGCCAGCTTTTCAACTTTGTTTTTATCAACATCCGAACAGTAAACGGTATCATCGTGCTTTTTAACTATATTTTCGCACATACTCTCGCCCATGATACCAAGTCCGATAAATCCGATTTTCATATAATTTAACCTCTTAATTACTCTGTAGTTATCGTGTTATCCCAAGCGTTTTGGAATCTTGCAAGACCGTAATCGGTGAAAGGATGATAGAAGCTGTCCTTATAAACCTGAAGTCCTGCTGTTACGATGTCGGCGCCTGCTACAGCGCAGTCAACTATCTGCTTACCTGTTCTTACTGCGGCGCAGATAATCTCGGTTTTGCCGTAGTAACCGTAATTAGAATAAATATCAACTATATCCTGAATGTAGTCAACGCAGTCCTCGCCGCCGTTCTCTTTCCAACCGATGAAAGGAGATACGAAAAGCGATGAATTTTTAGCGGCAATAAGCGCCTGAGAGGGAGTAAATACAAGAGTAAGATTTGTTCTTACGCCGTCCTTTTCAAGCCTTCTTGCTGCAGCGATGCCCGCTTCGGTGCAGGGAATTTTAATTACAAAGTTCTTGCACATAGCGGCAATTTTTTTGCCCATTTCAACCATATCGTCAGCATTATCAAAATGCGGATTAATTTCAACAGATACGGGGAATTTATCCCAGCCTTCAATGCCCCTTTCTTTAACGAAATCTGCAATCTGAGCGATTACTGTATAGAAAGATTCGCCCGAATCCATGATGTGCTTCGGATTTGTCGTTACGCCGTCAATTCCGAAAGTATCATATGCCTCACGGATTTCATCAATTTTTGCACTGTCTAAAAAGTATTTCATTTTTTGCCTCCATTAAAATATATTCTTAACTAAATTCATAACATTTTCAGCCGCGTTCTTGCGAACAAAAACGGGTATATCTCCGAGGTCGGCATCAATTTCGTAGGTACCGCCTCGATACTCCTTGCCGCTTTCGAGATGTATCCACTCATCGTCGGGCAGATAAACCGTTCTGCTTCTTGCGCCCTCTTTAAGCACGGGAGCGACAAGTAAATCTCTGCCCAAAAGGTATTCATACATTTGCTCGTAGGCTTCCTTTTCATCGTAATAGAAGAAAAGCGGTCTTACTACGCCCACACCCTTCTCGGCGTTATATTTAACTGCGTCCTTTATGTATGGCGCAAGTTTTTTGTGAATGGCGGTCATTTTTGCGCCGTGCTCCAAAACCTCTTGAGAAGCATCAAACTGCGCGTTAATATCGGGATTCAAGCCCTCGTGACCTCTCATAAGCGGTGAAAAGGCGTTCATTTCGCACCAGCGCATATAGGTTTCTTCGCTTCGCTTGAGATTGAAGAAGGAAGTGTAGCCGCCGATGTCCGAATGTGAAAGTCCGAAGCCGCTGCAGGTGAGCGAGAGCATAGCGGGGATAACCGTCGGCAAACCGAAATCAAGCGAAAAGTCAACATGATTGTCGCCGCACCACATCATAGTCGAATACTTCGGGGTTCCCGATGAACCCGAACGGGTAAAGAAGAAAACCTCGCCTGATTTTCCGCTCTCCTCTACCGCTTCACGGTTTACCTTCGCCCAAAGCGCGGGCCATGTATTATGTACCTTAGTTGCCGCTTCACCGTTAAAGAGCACGCAGTCGGCGGGCAGGTATTCGGCAAAATCAGCCATCCAGCCAGAAAGACCGAACTCAATCATATTCTTTTTTATAATGCTCTTTATCCACTCATACGCCTCGGGATTGGTTAAGTCAACCATAGCTGCGGGAAAGGTGGTGATTGTTACGAGGTAATCCTCGCCGTTTTTATCCTTGACACAGTATCCTTTTTCAGACGCCTCTTTATAAAGCGATTTTTCAACTGCAAGGAAAGGATTAATATAGCCGAGGATTTTCACGCCCTCATCGTTCAGGCGCTTAATTTCTTTATCCAAATCGGGATAAAGTTCGCTGTCCCAAATCCAGTTCCAGTTAAGCTGCTTGCCGACTTGGGTAATTCTTCTGCCTTCCCAGTCCTGAATCCAAATTCCGTTGACCTTTAAGCCGTAAAGACGCGCGGTTTCAAGCTTAGTGAGCATTGTGTCCGTGCCGCCCTGTACGCCTAAAATCATACCGTCATAAACCCAGTCGGGAAGTTCGGGCTGTCTGCCGAGTATTTCGCTGAGCGAGAACATAAGCTCCTCGTAATTCTCGCCGAAGCCTATATAAAACGGCGCTATTTCATCGGTTTTAATCAAGTGATAATCAGCGTGAGAAAAATCAAAACGCGCTTTCGCACTTGCCAAAGAGTGATAAAAATACTTCTTTGAACTGATGAAAGTCGGCTGAGAATAATAGGTTTCGTATTTTGAAATATCGTGCTTAAAAACGCTGTTTTTAACGCCTAAGCCGCGCCTTATCATCTTATCGGTGATGTGCATTACATTGTTATGCTCAGCCACCCAGATATTCATTTTTTTGCCTTTAAGATTAAACTCGGTAAAAATTTCTCCGCCGCCGTAGATATACTCGTTTTTGTCCGACGGTATTTTTATTACAAGGCGGTTGTACCTTTCAAAGCCTACAGGAGTAAACTTAAACAAATCGCCTTCGGCTTCGATAATCATTTTACCGCTGTTTGCGCCGATAATCGCCCTATTGCCTTCAAGCGAAATATCCTTCGCTTTGACAGCAATTTTTTGCAACGATTTCTCGGTAATTTTAAAACTGCCGTGGCTCATATTAAATTCGCTCTCGCCCAAACCAACATAAAAAGCGGTTCGGTTTTTATCGAAAGTAAATACAACCTTTTCATTATAAAGAAAATATAAATATTCGCCGTTTAATTTAAAAGAAGTCATTACTGCCTCCGAGTTTATTTAACTTTGTTAATTAAAATTATTATACTATATAAATATCTTATTTGTCAACTTTGTCAAATAAAAAAGAATGACAAAAAAATCATCGTTTTTTTGTCATTCTATACAATTTGTAAAATCAACTCACAAATTAGCACGGCGGCTGACGCGCTGGCGGCGACAAGCAACAGACTTCGCTTGAAAAACGCCAATATTAACGCCACCGTCACCCCTACTACCGCCGATAGCAGACTGCCCGTTGAATAGAACACGGCGGGCACGGTCATAACGCTGAGCACCGCGAAGGGCATATAGTGGAGAAATGAGAGTACGAATTTATTTTCGATTTTCTTTTTTACTGCCAACAACGGCACAAGCCGCACAAGGTAGGTCACGAGCGCCATTGTAATTAAGTAAGGCAAAAATGCTGAGAAGGTCATTGTTGAGTTCCCTCCTCTTCATTTGATATCGGGAAAAGCAGAGCCGCCACGGTGCTCGCGAGAACTGCGCAAATGATTACAACGAAGCCGCTCGGAATTTTAGAGAGCAGCGGGATAAAGTGGAATGCGCAACTTAAAGCTATTGCCAAAACAACGCAGATAAGCGTGTGGCGGTTTTCCCTTGCGGGCGGCACAACGATTGCAATAAACATAGCATAAATGGCTATGCCCAAGGAAGTTATGACGATTTTCGGGAGCAGATTTCCCGCAACCGCGCCGAGAATTGTGCCTGCGCTCCAACCAAGGTAGGGCGTGAGAATAAGACCGTACATATAATGCTTGCTTATCTCCCCTTTTTGCGAGGAAGCCACGGCGAAAACTTCGTCAGTTACAACGAAAGCGCAAAGAATTTTTTGCGGCAGTTTGAAAGAGGAATCAAACTTTTGAGATAGCGAAACGCTCATAAGCGAATAGCGCAAGTTTATTATAAACTGCGCCGCCGCGAGTTCAAAGAGAGTACCGCCGCCTACCATAATCGGCACCGCCGCAAGTTGACCGGCAGAGGTGACGTTGGTCATTGAAATAAGGAGCGCTTCGAGGGAGTTTAGCCCGCTTGAAAGCGCAAAAATACCAAACGCAAAAGCCACCGATAGATAGCCGAAGCATATCGGTAACCCGTCAACTATTCCCTTTTTGAAGCCTTTTCTTTCCATAACTTTTATATTATATAATAATTATCGTTTTAGTGCAATAATAAAAAACAGCTCGAGCATCGTAATGCGATGCTCGGGTATAATTCAAAAGTGTTTTTTATGTTATAGACAAAAATAAAATATAAAGAATTCACTTGTTACTCTTTATATGATATTTTCGCCTTGTGCTCTCAACAAATTGTTCAACTTCCCACCACGCCTTTTCAGGCACTTCCCCGGTGCCGAATAAAATCAGCTTTGCTCTTTCGATATCTTCAAACTCAGACTCTGCGTTGCGAATATCGCTTTTGCCCAAAAGGTAGTCAACTGACACGCCGAAGTAATTTGATAAACGCTTTATTGACTTGCTATTTGGAATACACTCTCTATGTCTCCACTTGCTAATTATTCCTTTGGAAAAGCCTAATTGTCCTCCAACGGATGTAGGCGTTTCATTCATTTCCTTGCATAATAACTCGAATCTTTGATAAAATTCCATTTCTACCTCTGTATAATGATTATTGATTATTGTTTATTAATATTATAACAAAACTCAATATAATTAACAACAAAAAGTTCACAAAAGTGAACTTGGTTTTAATTTTTCTTTACATCGATGAGTTACATATCGTGAGTTCACAAAAGTGAACTTGGTCTATCTCTCACATTTTGTGATATAAACTAAATGTTTAACATAAGTTTTGCAGGAGTTCACAAAAGTGAACTCCTGCAAATTTGCTGTATAAATTATGTATAAGCTATCCTCGTGATATGAGGGGGTGTAAGTGAATTATTTCTTTGTGGTTACTGCTTTTGCGCCTGACCATGCGGAGTAATAATTTTTACCGCCGATAGTCTTATATGTTCTTACGCGAACAAAGTACTTTGTGCCGGCTTTAAGGCTCTTAACTGCAAGTTTAACCTTTGCCGCGCCTTTTACGGTCTTTGCCGCCGCTTTGGTGAATTTGGCATTTGTTGCATACTGCAACTGATAACCTGTGCAAGCGCCTTTTTTCCACTGTGCGGTAAATGCTTTCTTTGCAGGTGTAAGTTTGGAAATCGCCGAGCCTGCGGGAAGTGTAGGCGAATTGATTGTAGTCCATGCGCCGTAATAGTTCTTACCGTCCTTTGTTATATAGAACCTTACTCTCGCTTTATAGGCGTGACCTGCAGCGAGTTTTGAGAAGGTGTAAGAATTAGCCGTTAACGCTTTAAGACCTGCACTCTTACCTGCGGAGGTAAGCAGTTGAATTTGATAACCGTTTACGCCGGCTGTCTTAGTCCAAGTGAATTTCTCTGCTGTCGCTGTTTTTGATGCACACTTGAAGCCACTTACTTTGCCTGTAGGTGCGGTGAAATTATCTTTATAAACAGCGCCTTTTGCATCTAACTTATACTCACCGCAATCACTGCAAATATACTCGGTAAACCCAACATTAACAGCAGTAGCAGCCGTTTTCTTTGCCACATAGGTATGTTTCTTAACAACCGAAACCAGAACAGAAGCCGATTGTCCCATGTATTTTACAATACAATTATTATAATCGCCTAATTGCCACGGGAACTCATATTGGTAATTATCATCAACCCAAAGGATTCCCTCCAGGGGATTTCCGACACTGTCGTAAAAATCAACTTTTCCGTTTACAAACTTTGCCGTGTATTTTTTTGTGGCACCGGTTTTATAGTAGAGGAGCAAT
>CADBNM010000011.1 GCA_902796055.1 Oscillospiraceae bacterium | reverse complement strand
TCGTTAGATGTTCTTTTAAGCATCGAAGTAACTCTTTCATACCGGAGCTTTAATTCCGCAAAGTCGGCAGCAAAATCGCCATATTTGTCGTCAGAAACATCGTCTTCCCGTGCAGAGATAAATTTCATTATTCTCTCGTTATAAACAGCGAGCTCCTCGTCAGTTAAATCTTCGACCGTAATGTCTTTATATTCAGGATATTCCTCTTGGATATCTTCGGCAGCTTGAGAATAGACAGTAAGCACGTCTCGGAGCTTTTTATCAAGTGCTTCAAAATTATCTTGATAGTTTTGAAGCATTATTATGTAATCGTTATTTTTTAACTCTGCTAAATCGTTGCGGATGCTGACAAGGTCGCTGTGAATGCCGTCAAGTTTCCTGTTAATGGCGGCAAACTCATCCATAATCTGCTGATGTTCCGATTTAATAGCGCCTGCTACTTCCAGCACGCATTTACCGATATTGTATACCTTATCTGCAACGCCGCCCCAATAGAAGATTTTACCGATGAGGGTGTTTTTACCTCTGGTATACTTCTGAATTTCAAGAAGAGTGTCGACATTCAATGTGACATCTTTGCCGAGTGTTTCTCCCGAATAATCACGGGTGTTGGAAAGGTCTTTTGAGGTCTTTTCACCCCAAGCATTTATCAGCGAACCTGCGCCAAGAGTTACAGTGCCGTTGAGTTTCATGTTTTCCGCCGTATTTCCGTTTGCTGGAACAGAGAATACAAGCGTAGCGAGTGAATCGCTCTCGACCTTAACGGATTTAACTTTTGCACCCTTAAAATCATCGGCAAAACTAATGGCGGAGGTCTTTAACTTTTTATCAAAAGTACCGCAGTTTGCAAAGAGTTTGAGCGTCAGATTAAGATTATCGCCATCCTCTTCAACATAGTCAAATACAGGATAGAAATTTGCCTGAGAAAGGGCGAGGGTGGTTTTATAATTGCCAAGCGACATTTTCTTTGCGTTTGCTAAATCGGCAAAATCGTTTACGCTTTTAACACCGTCAGCCGCTATAGTGAGTTTAAGAGTATTATCATCAGTCTTTTGTGCAGCTTCAACTGTAGCGCCGTCAAGTTTAATATTGTTCTTTGTTAAAGCGTTTATGTCGGTAACGCCGTAAACTTTAAGTTCGGCGCTGATTTTACCGTTTTCATATTTAAGCGTTGTCGCGTCAATATAAGCGCTTGCAAGTTGAATATTAACTTTTGAAGTAACATCGTCATACCCGTCTTTGATACCGCTCGGTTTAACATTGACGCTTCCCCATTGATACGCTCCTGCTTCGTTTCTTACGGGAGTACCTTTAAGCAGAAGGGTAAGGTTTTTATCAGATGATGAAACACTTTCAATTTTCATCTCGGAAAAAGCATTGTCAAGATAAATATCTTTTTTACCGAGCCCCTTTTCAAAAGTGCTTCCGGCAAGCGATAATGTAATTTTTGCTTCAGATGCGTTTGAAACAACATTTTCGGTCTGGGAAGTCAGGGTGATTTTCGGAAATTTTACTTCAACTGCAGCCGTGTTGTTTTCGCCTTTAACACTTTTGAGCAGAATTGTATAACTTCCGGTTTTATAGTCAGCCGCTTTATTGTCGGTGAAAGATATTTCAAAGCTATTCTTATCAATAGATTTAACATTTTCAACTTTCACGGCAAGTGAATTTGAATAGTCTGAAGTTGTGTTTTTACCTTTCTCTGAAGCCGACTGCTTTGCGGCAGAGGTTTGTGATTTGTCACTTTCGGATTTTTCCAAAACAATATCAGCGTCGGAATACCAAACTTCAACATTATCGGCATTAATCCCCGACAGGTCAACTTTTTCAGAACTTACGGTGGTTGTGTATTGACCGCTTTTTGTGAATTTAACCGCGTCCGCTTTAATCGGCGGTTCATCTTTCTTTTTTCCGCAACCTGCAAAAATGCTTGAAACAAGCAAGATTGCCAGTAATACAGAAATCGCTTTTTTCATTGTTTTTGCCATGTGGGTACCTCACTTTCTTTATGACAATTATGAATAACGGATTTTTACCGTTTTGCGTGGCGTTTTGTGTTGTTTGCCTTTATATTTTTAATAAATTGTGCTATAATACAAATCAACAGAGCGTGGTATTTGTCAAGTACAATATTATAATACTCTTCTAAAAGGAAAAAAGTCAATATTCAATTTTCAGTATATCTGTAGTTAAAGCTACAAAAGCATCATAATTTGTAAACGAATTTGCAAACGGAGAAATAAAATGGATAAAAAAATTGACAAGAGAGCTCAAAAAACAAGGAAGGCATTGCAAAGTGCGCTTGCCGTAATGTTAGATGAAAAAGTGCTGCGAAAGATAACCGTTCAGGAGGTTGCCGACCTTGCCGACATCAACCGAGTAACCTTTTATAAGCACTACAAGGATATATACGATTTATATGAGCAAATGGAAAAAGAGGTGCTTTCGGATCTCGGTATGCTGATACTGGATTATCAGGATAAGACGAAATCGGATTTTTGCACGGCGTTAATTGATTACATAGAGGGTAATGCAAGAATATTCAAAATGATCTTTAGCCCGTATAACACGGGTGAGCTCAGGGATAAATTCTGTAAAATGGTAGAGGGCTTATTCCGCCTTATGCAAACAGAAAAGAATAACACGCAGTTTAACGATGTAAAAATTAACTATTACACCACCTATCAATCTAAGGCGTTTATCGCTCTGCTTGAAAAATGGGTGCAGGAGGACTTTGCGCAGTCAAGAGAATTCATCATCAAAACCGCCGCCGAATTTGACACACATACAGAGGAGTTAATCGCCAATCTTTATTCATAAATACCGAACAACAGTTGTGAAAAAGGCATATTAGCCGACCAGAATTTTTCGGACGGGGTACTGGTCGTTTCAAGAATTTCTATCGGATTTAACCGATTTTTCGCCTGAGTGAAGTCCCGAAACCCTTGCACACACTCACTTTTTAATTTTGTCAAAACAGCTAAACTGTCACAAAAACCGCTTCATAGACTTTTTGACGAAAAACGCTGTGAATTGAAACGATAAAATTACCGCCCTGCTGTTTAAGGCAGCAGGGCGGCTTTTACATACATTCTATCATTATTTGTGTTGCCAGGCGGTAGCCCGTTTTGAAGGTTTCTTCGTTAACGCCGTTGTTCTTTACGATTATAAGCTTCTATTTTTCTTAAATTACAAGAAAAATTCATTCAGCGTAAAAGTTGAAGACATAGAGTCTTTATCGGATTCGCTGCTCTGTGCTCCACCAAGAAAAAACGACACGGTTGATACCGCGTCGTTTTTTCAATGAAATTCATTCCGGCGGAATGAGTGAAATATTCCGTTAGAATATGAAGTACACTGCGTGTATGAAATATGCTTCGCATATGATTTGGAATGAATTTTTAGCCGAGCGAAGCAAGCTTTTACATCTGCTCGGGGGCGGTGATTTTGAACATTGTTAAAATGTTCTTTATTGTCGCCCTTACTGCTTCACAGAGATTGAGTCTTGCCATCATCAACTTTTCGTCGTCCACCGCAACTCTTTGCGCATTGTAAAACTTATGGAACAGGTTGGCAAGGGTTATAACATACCTTGTTATTCTTGCGGGGTCATACGCTTTTGCGGCTGTGATTATTTCATCGGTAAGAACCGCAAGGTGCTTGATTATTGCGATTTCTTCCTCGCTTGAGAGTAGCTTTAATTCTTCGGGCGTGCATTTTCTCATTTCAACGCCTTCGGCGTTCAATTTCTTTATAATAGAGCAAATTCTCGCATGCGCATACTGCACATAGTAAACAGGGTTTTGGCTCGACTGCTCGGTAGCGAGGTCAAGGTCAAAGTCCATTTGGCTTGTTGCCTCGCGCATATTGAATAAAAATCTTACTGCGTCCGCAGGAATATCGTTGAGCAAGTCCTCAAGGGTAATGGACTTGCCTGTTCTCTTGCTCATTTTTGCGGGTTTACCGTCTTTTATGAGCCTTACAAGCTGCATTAATACTATATCCAACCTGTCGCCGTCAATACCAACTGCGTTAAGCGCATTTTTGAGCCTTGCAACATGACCGTGATGGTCTGCGCCCCAGATGTCTATAGCCTTTGAAAACTGCCTTTTTTCAAGCTTGTTGCGATGGTAAGCGATGTCTGCCGCAAAGTAAGTCACGGTGCCGTTTGAGCGCACTAAAACTTCGTCTTTAAATTCCTCGGGATTGCCTGAGAATTTGCCCGCCGCAAACCAGAGAGCGCCGTCGCTCTCATAGGTCAGTCCCTTTTCGGTAAGTATATCAATTACTTCTTTAACTTCGCCTTTATGAAGTTCGCTTTCGTGGAACCAAGTGTCGTATTCAATGCGGTATTTTGACATAAGAGCCTTCATATTGTCAATGTTTTTGGGCAGTGCAAACTCTATAAGCGCTTTCTGCCTTTCCGGCTCGCTTACGCTTACTAATTTGTCGCCGTAAACTGAGGCAAATTCTTTGGCTCTGTCCAAAATATCCTCGCCGTGATAAGCGTCGTCGGGCAGGATACACCTTTCGTCGTCTGCCGGCAGGAATAAACTCATATATCTTACCGAGAGCGAAAGCCCGAATTTTGCAATTTGGTTGCCCGCGTCGTTTATGTAAAATTCACGCTCCGCATAGTAGCCCGCTTTTTGAAGCACTGCCGCAAGGCAGTCGCCGAGCGCTCCGCCTCTTGCGTTACCCATGTGCATAGGACCCGTGGGATTTGCGGAAACAAATTCAACATTTATTCTCTCGCCCTTACCGAAATCGCTTTCGCCAAAATGCTCGCCTTTTTCGAGCGCTTCGCTAAGCACGGCGGCGTAAAAATCGGCGCTGAGATAAAAATTGATAAAGCCTGCGCCTGCAATCTCGCATTTTTCAATAGGCAAATCGCCTGTGTCAAGATAACTTAAAATAGCTTCGCCTATTTTTCTCGGATTGTTGCGAAACGCCCTTGCGCACGCCATTGCTGCATTAGCCGAAAAGTCGCCGTTTTTAGCGTCGGCAGGGACTTCGATGCTGAATTCGGGAATGTCCGCAGCGGGAAAATCGCCGTTTTCAATCCCTTTGTTTATTGCGCTTAATACCGCACTTTTAAGCTTGTTTCTTGTGTCAATTAAAACCTGTGCCATGTTTACTCCCTGTAAGGCTTGATATTTACTTCCAATGTGTTTTTGCTCATAAGAGACGAGTTCATATCAAGATTATATTTCAACTTAATGTGATTTTCTTCAATTTCCATTTCTTCGCAGAAGGTGCCGATTAAAAGCACGCCCATAGGCGACGGGTAAGTACACTGACGGCGACGGTTTTTTTGTATAACCATATTCATACCGTCCTCGCCCGAGCGGTTTATGCTTACGCTTTCGCCTATAACCGTGAGCACAGTTGTGCCTTCGCCCTCGTCGTATGTCAGGCGCATACCCTTTTCGTTTATTTCCACAAAGCCGTCGCTTGTCAGCTCAACCGTGTCCGATTGACCGTCAACAAGCTGAGTGCCTATTACTTCAATAATTGCGTTTTGTTTCATCAATTCTCCGATTATATTACTTCAACAAGCTCAACATTTTCCTTGGCAACCCTGTGTCCCAAAAACAGCTCTGTGAGTTCGCAGAAGGAGTCGACGCCGTCCGAAACGAAGCAGCGTTTTGTGCCGGGCTTTTTGCTTGTTGAACGCAGTCCGGCTTTTTCCAAGTCCATTTTTGCCGCGAGAGCTGTCTCGTAACCCGAGCTGATAAGCTTTACCTCCTTGCCCATTTCGTTGCCGATTACCGCCGAGAGCAGCGGGAAGTGGGTGCAGCCTAAAATGAGAGTGTCAACGCCCGCTTTTTTGAGGTCTTTGAGGTATTCCTTTGCAACGGCTTTTGCTATTTCGTTATCCTCGTCAATCCAGCCGTTTTCAACTACATTCACAAACATTTGGCTTGCCTGTGTGTAAACCTCGGCGTCGGGCTTTATTTCTTTGATTTTTCTTTCAAAGGCACCGCTTTTAAGGGTGGCTTTTGTGCTGATTACGCCTATTTTGCCGTTTTTTGTAGCCTTTGCCGCCGCAATAGCCGAAGGGCTGATAACGGAAGTGTAATGCTCACATTCCGCCTCTAAAACAGGCGCGCCTACGCAGCTTGCCGTGCCGCAGGCAACGACGATGAATTTCGGCTTAAATTTAAACAGAAAATCAAGGTCGCTTTTAACAAATTTTTTGATGGTTTCAGCGCTTCTTGTACCGTAAGGTACTCTTGCGGTATCGCCGAAGTAGATTAAATTTTCATTCGGCATCAGCTTCTCGATTTCTCTGAAAACCGAAAGCCCGCCTACGCCCGAGTCAAAAATTGCGATAGGGGCTTCGTTCATATTTTGCCTCCTTTTTCAATGGCAAGCTCGGCAAGTCTATCCAAAAGGTCTGGATAAGGCAGTCCGCTTGCTTCCCAAAGCTTAGGATACATACTGATTGAAGTGAAGCCGGGCAGAGTATTTATTTCGTTAAAATATACCTCGTCATCCTTTTTGCCCACGAAGAAGTCAACTCTTGCAAGCCCCGTGCAGCCCAATGCGCTGTATGCTTTAATTGCCTGAGAGCGAACCTCGTTTATTTTTTCCTCACTTATATTTTTTGCAGGGATAGCAAGTCCTGTTGAGCCGTCTATGTATTTTGCTTCGTAATCGTAAAATTCATTGCAGGGGAGGATTTCTCCCACAGTGCTCGCCTTCGGCTCGTTGTTTCCGAGTACTGCACACTCAACCTCGTAACCGTCAATACATTCTTCGAGTACGACCTTCGAGTCCTCTTTAAAAGCAATCTCCATTCCCTTTTTCAGCTCGGGCATATCTTTTGCTTTGCTTATTCCTACCGAGGAGCCTGCATTTGCGGGCTTAACAAATATCGGAAAACCGAGATAATCAGCCGCTTCTTCAAGAAAGGCATCCGCGTTTTTATCATAATTATACTTTGTTATGCTGCGCCATTTCGCCTGCTTTATGCCTGCGTTATCGGCAATAAGATTTGTGCACGCTTTATCCATACAAACCGCGCTGCTTAAAGCGTTGCAGCCTACAAACGGAATTTGTGCGAGCTGGAAAAGTCCCTGAATTGTGCCGTCCTCGCCGTTTTTTCCGTGAAGCACGGGGTGAACAGCGTCCAGCCTTATATTTTCTATGCTGCCGTTTCGCTGAACGCATATACCGTGTACCGAAGTGTCGGGGGAAATGAACGCGGGGAAAATGTATTTGTCGTCAATCCATTTATCGTCGGGCAAAAGGGCGGTGTCGCCTTCATATAAGTACCATTTACCGTCCCGAGTTATACCGAGCATATAAATGTTGTATTTATCTTTTTTTATGTTTTCAATAACGCTTTTTGCGCTGACGCACGAAACCGGATGTTCGCTCGAAACGCCGCCGAAAACAACTGCTAAATTTCTTTTTTTCAAGGTATCACCTCATAAAATATCACATAATTAAAATAATGTTATCATATATAAAGGAATATTGCAAGAAAATAATAATAGTTGTATATTTATTTTGTTTATGTTATACTAACTGTGAATATTCTAAAAAGAGGTAAAAAAATGATTGAAATTACTGAGGCTTTAAGCCAGATTCACAAAACTCTTGAGGACTTTTGCAACGTTAACGAAATGACTTTCCGTTACGATAAAAGCAAAATGTTAAGCAAGGATTTGCCCGTTGAGCAGTCAGGCAAGTTCTATTATATGTATATGGACGGCGAGACGGGTCATGTTATCGTTGAGTATGACTCCGAAAGCGGAAAAATAAAGCTTTTGGCGGCTGAAGATGAAAATACAAGCCCTGCCGACTGTCAGCAGCTTTCTTTGTGGCTGCTTGATACATCTGTTCACGATGAGAAGGATGTAAGAAGTATTGCAAACGACTTTGTTGAGACCTTGGAGCAAAACTATGCAAAGGCTAAGGTAAAGGATATTTCAAAGGTAAAGCTTCCAAGCAGCGTTTCAAAAAATCAGGCTAAAAGCGGCGTTGCAAGCTATGACGCACAGACTCTCGGCAACCGCTTTGTTATGATTTATCCCGAATACAAGGATGATTTGAAGCAGAATTTGCTTGATTACGGAGAATTTCTGGCAATTGATTTTTCCGAAAAATACATTGTTCCGAAAACGCTTGAAGTGCTCGAAAACGGAACCGAGAAGGAGCAGAAAAAGCTCTTTATGATGTTTAATGACATTTATGAGGATGGTTTGAACGAGGTTCAGGATTTAATCGCCGTTGTAATTCTCAGCCGTATGGATAACAATGAGAAATACCTTGAGATTGCGGATAAATATATGAGCGATTATATGAAACCCACTATCCATCACATAAACAAGGTTATGGCTTCCCCCGCAGGCAAAAAGTACAGAGAAAAAATGGCAAATCCGCCTGCATACAAGCCCAAAAAGAAGCAGAATCAGTCCTTAATGATGAAGCTTATGGGCGGCGGACGAAATGACCTGACAAATCAGTGAGGAATAAAGAGAATCAAAAATGAAAAAGTTTAAAGAATTACTTAAAAACCCCTGGGCTGCATATACCTGTGCAACCTGCTCCGCTGTATTGCTTTTCTTAATTTTAAGCAATCTCGGAAAGATAGGCGCGGTAGTAGGCTGGGTTTGGAATGTGTTAACCCCCGTAGTTGTCGGCGCGGTTACGGCGTATTTGTTCAACCCCGTTTCCGAGTTCTTTAAGAAAACACTTTTTAAGAAAGTAAAAAAGGAAAGTACCCGCCATGCTTTAGGCGTGGTTATGGCAGTAGTTTGCCTTGTTTTGGCGCTGATAATATTGCTCGTTGCGCTTATTCCGTCACTTGCGCAGAGTATATCGAAGCTCATTAAAAACTGGGATAATTACACGGTTAAATTAAAAGGCATTGTTGATTATCTGTCCGGTTTAGGCGCAAAATTCGGCTTGAAAATCAATTTGTCGAATGTGGCTGACAATTTGATGGGCAAACTGTTTACAATTATCAAGGGTAATTATAAGAGTATTTTAGGCGTTATAGGAAATATCGGCGCAGTAGTTGTCGATGTTGTAATCGGTATTCTTTTCGGTTTCTGCTTCCTTATTGCCAAGGATACTATTTTAAACTTCTTCCAAAGCATCAGAAAAGCTACCGTTAAAGAAGAAAAGCTTGAGCGCGAAAGAAAACTTTTGAATAATTGCAACAGAATATTTCTTAAATATGTAGGCAGCACTTTGCTTGACGCTTTGATTGTTGCGGTCTGTGCGCTTATATTAATGCTAATATTAAAAATACCGTATGCTCCGCTGATTGCGGTTGTTGTAGGTTTAACAAATATTATACCTACTTTCGGACCTATAATCGGTGCAACGGTCGGCGTGTTCTTTACAATACTTGAAAGCCCGATTAAAGCGCTTATATTCATTATTATGATTTGCTCATTGCAGACTGTTGACGGTATGGTTATCAAACCCAAACTCTTCAGCGGTTCGCTCGGCATACCTGCCGTTTGGACTTTGGTGCTCATTACCTTGGGCGGAAAGATTGCGGGAATGTTAGGCATACTGCTTGCAATTCCGTTCGCGGCTATATTTGTTATCATCTATAAAGAAACTATACTTCCGAAATTAGAGGCGCGGCAAATAAAAATCAATTCGAAATTGCCCGCCGAAGAGGAAAAACCCGAAGAATAAAAGATTTTATATCCGACCTGCAAAAACAGGTCGGATGTTTTTTGTATATATAAATAAAGATTATTTTATAAAAAATGAAATTTTTTAATTTTCTTATTGACATCCTTGTTTTCTTGTGTTAAACTATCCCTACCTCGAAAAAGGGGCTTTTTTCTTGTTGCACTTTTTTTGAGGTAGGCTGAAGTCAGTTGCTTTAAACTGACAAATAAATTTTTCCGTAAAACGGGAGGTGCCGTAATGCAAACAAAAATTGTATTGGCTTGCACAGAGTGTAAGCAAAGAAACTACGACAAGTACAAAAACAAGAAGAATACTCCTGAGCGTTTGGAGATGAAAAAGTATTGCAGATTTTGCAAGAAACATACTCTCCACCGTGAAACAAAGTAATTGAAGGAGGAGCAATAATGGCTAAGGACACAGAGAAGAAAGCCTCAAAGCAGGCAAATAATTCTTCAAAGAACAAGAAAAAACCTAACAAAGTTGCTCGTTGGTTCAAAGACTTTAGGGGTGAAATCAAAAAGATTTTCTGGCCTGACGGAAAGACTGTTTTCAAAAACACTCTTATCGTTATAATCGTTGTTGCGATTGCTGCGGCAGTAATCTGGCTGTTTGATTTGGGTATGTCTTCGGGTATGGACGCTGTTAAAAGCGCAGGCTCAAAGTACAAGGAAAGTCATTCAAAATCGGATTCTGCAGGCAATACCGAAACCTCGGAGCAAGCGCTTACAACAATCGCTGCTACTGAATAATCTGATCATTTCGGAGGAAAAATATGGCAGAGCAAGCAAAATGGTATGTTGTTCATACCTATTCGGGTTACGAAAATAAGGTTGCTACCAACATTG
>CADBNM010000010.1 GCA_902796055.1 Oscillospiraceae bacterium | reverse complement strand
GATGTTAGCAGCGCCTGCTCTTGCTCTTCTGAGGTCGCCCTTTCTGTGAGGACCGTCAAGAATCATCTGGTCGCCGGTGTAAGCGTGAACTGTGCACATAATACCTGTCTGGATAGGAGCAAAGTCGTTAAGAGCCTTTGCCATGGGAGCCAAGCAGTTAGTTGTGCAGGAAGCAGCAGAGATGATTTTGTCATCGGGAGTAAGAGTATCGTGGTTTACATTGTAAACGATAGTGGGAAGGTCATTACCTGCGGGAGCAGAAATAACAACTTTCTTAGCGCCGGCGTCAATGTGAGCCTGTGCCTTAGCCTTTGAACAATAGAAACCTGTGCACTCGAGAACAACATCAACATCAAGCTCGCCCCAAGGAAGCTTGGAAGCGTCGGGCTCAGCGTAAACTGTGATAGCCTTACCGTCAACAACGATAGCGCCTTCAGCAGCCTCTACTGTGTGTTTGCCTTCGCCGATGTAACCGCAGTAACCTTTTTGAGCGGTGTCGTACTTGAGAAGGTTTGCAAGCATATCTGTTTTTGTTAAGTCGTTGATAGCAACAACTTCGTAACCGTCAGCCTCAAACATCTGACGGAATGCGAGACGACCGATACGGCCGAAACCATTAATCGCAACTTTAACCATTGGAATCATCCTCCGTTTTTTAAATATTTTTGCAATAATATTATACCTATTTTTTCCTAAATATGCAAGGGAAAAACGCATAATTTATATATTTAGTCAATTCTGCTTTAAAACTAAAGCGAACAAATTAAAAATCTGTATAATTTAACTGTGTTAATCAGAAAAAAGCGAGGGGACGGTTCTATCGCTTTTCATTTTTCTGAAGCGTAAATCATGGAATCTATCTTCCATTTTTTTAACCCTGTTATGTCGACAAGCTGAGGAATTGACATTCCCATATTTTTCGCTTTTTTCAATAGTTCTTTTTGGCGGCTTGGATCTAATCCCAAAAAATTGTCGCTGTTATAAGCAATCATTAAATCAATAAAAGCATTTTTCGCTTTTGCGTCATTCATCTTTACAGTATAGTCAGGGATGTCTAAACACATATCATCCGTAACATCTGAATGAAACACTTTGTACTGATTAATATTTATGATTGACAATATGAATTGTTTGTCAATCAGTGCCGAGTCGGTAAAATAAAGCTTATAACTGCTGTAGGTGTAGTCATCACATTTTTTTACCAAATTTGCCTTAAGCGGATTATGGTGAATGTATTTAAGTACGGTCAATAAGTATTCATCATTATCAACTGGTTCACTGCGAAATCTGTCCTGAAAAAGATGACCTACCCTTTCGTATTTTTTGTTGTACCAATACACATAACTACACGCGATTTGCTTTACAATAGTTGAAATGTCATTATCTTTCTCGTTCAATAATAAGTGAATGTGATTGCTCATCAAACAGAACGCGTAAATTTCAAAATTGCTCTTTTTTTTAGCATCAAGCATTGTTTTTAAGAATCTTCTGTAATCCTCATCATCCAGAAAAATATCCTGTTTATTGATTCCGCGAAGCATAATATGATATATTCCCGATTCACTTTTCAAACGCGGTTTTCTTGCCATAAAATCACCTCAAAAATACTATATCAAAAATCTGAAATGTTGTCAAGCGATAGAACCGTCCCCTCGCTTTTTTGTTAAAAAAGAGCCAAAATAGGCTCCTTTTTACGCGTGCGTGTGTTCGTCGAGTGTAAGCTCAAAGCTTGGCAGGAAGTTATCGAGGTAATATTTGACTTCGGGCAGGTCTATGGCTTTAACCTTTTTTTCAATGCCTTTTTTTGCGCCCGAAAACTCGCGATTACCGCTTTTTTCTTCCTCGGTGCATTTTATGAGCGCCGAAATGGAGTCCGCCGCCTTAACCAATTTCCACAAGTATTCATCGCCCTCCTGTTTTTGAAAAAGCGAAGTGTAAGCGGACTGCATACCGTCGGGCAGCATATTAAGAAAACGCTCTATCGCGGTGTTTTCAACTTCATCGTAAGCCGCTTTTGTCTGCTCGTTGTAATATTTAACGGGAGTAGGCATATCGCCTGTTAAAATTTCGGGAGCGTCGTGATAAAGTGCAAGCACCGCCGCTCGGTCACAGTCCAAATTGCCGCCGAAATATGTATTTTTAATAACCGCTAAAGCGTGCGCCGTAACGGCGACCTCAAAGGAGTGCTCGCTTAAATTTTCGTTGCGGGTATTCCTCATAAGTCCCCAGCGGTTGATATATTTCATTCTTGAAATAATCGCAAAGAAATGTTTGTTCATTATTTAAGTTCTCCCGCATAGTCGATTTTGCCCGTATAGATAAGGCTGATTACTATAATTGCGGCAATAACAACGGCGAAAATGATATATACCCATTTTTTCTGCAGGGTAAAATCTTTGCCGATATTTCGCATAATTAAATAATACAGCGCGAGCATTAAAATCGCGGTGATTATAGCCGAGGGGATGGACGAAACAAAACCCGTTCCCATAATGAGTGTGCCTGCGATAATAAGAACAATCCAAACGGCAAAAATCCAAGCGTTTTTAAGGAAATAGTAAAGCACGCTTCTATATGTAACTTCCTTGTTTCCGCCCGCTCTGAAGCCTGCAAAGAGCAGCAGAGAGGTGCTTATCCAGTTGATGTAAAGCGCAATAGTGCTTACAATCAGCGATACAATGCCCGTTACGACAGTGAGCGTTGTCTTTGCATCCTCGTAGCCTGCAAAAAGGTTTTCGGGATTTTTGTACATAATAGTCATAACAAGTCCCACCGAAAGAAGGGAAATGCCGAGCCAAACGAGAAAACTCACCCAGAGTTTAAACGAATGTCTTACAGTTAAATCATTGTCTTTTTCTTTAATTGCCATATTATCCTCCGAAATGCGCTGCGATTTTAGGCGTAACAAACGCCTCTATCACAGCTGCGATTAAAACCAAAACGCCTACAATTATAAGGCTTTTGAGTATTTTTATTATTTCCTGCTTCATATTGTCTTTTTGACCGGAGATGTATTTTCTTAAAAGCGAAAATAACTTTAATCCGCAGGCGCAGGAGATGAGCAGCGCCGGTATTTCAAAAATACAGTGAGGTAAAAGCAAGAGTATATACTGAGAAAAAGAACCGCCGAACAGCTTAAACGCCGCGCCTATAACGCCTATACTGCCGGCGTCAAACATCAGCATCGGAAGGCTTAATATTCCGCAGCCGAAGGCGCACACAACGCAGTGTAAAAGATTGTTGAAGAACAGCGAAAAGAAGCTTTCTCCCTTGTATAAATCCTCCATACTGTCGGCTTTAAGAGAGCCGGTGAACAGTGAGCCTAAGCCGAAATAACAGATTGCCCAAACCGCAAAAAATACGGCGGCGGAAATTATAAGATATTTGCGTTCTTTTTTCTTTAAAAACCAAGTCATCAGTTATAAATATCCTGTTTATCGAAAATGATTATTGCCGCCGCGATAAAGATTATCGCCCAAACAGCAGTTGCGAGCAGCGCCGTCCAAAGCTGTGCGGTGTGCATAGAGTTTTGCGCTATAATCAGGTAATTGCCCTGTAAGTTAAAGAACAGGTGATTCCAGATTTGGTTAGCCTTGAGTTTATCGCTTGTAACAAAACTCGGGAAAATGTAAAGCGCAACGGGCACGATAATTGTCCATACAACGCTCTTTGAAAGCACGGCAACGAATACCACAAACGCTGACAGCATAAAGGTTTCTTCAACCGCCATACCGAAGATGGAAAGCAACCTTACGGAGGCGTTTATAGTCGCTCTTTCGCCGTTTATGAGCGCCGCTTTCATACAGTTAAACGGCTCGGGGTTGGATTTACCCTTTATCATAAAGAACACAACGCCTGTCAGCGCGCAGAAGAATACCGCCGCTAAAATAAACTCGAAAATAACCGTCAGCACGCATAAAACCTTGGAAGTGATTATTTCATCGCGCCTGTGCGGCGAGAGCAGGCTCATTTTAATCGTGCTTGCGGAATACTCCTTCGCAACTATGCCTGAAATCACAACCGCCACAAGTATCATCAGTATATTTGTGTGCTCGAGTGCGCTTTCTATAAACGACGGAATACCGAAGGAGGAATTGATGTTGTTTTCAATTTCATATTTAGCCTCGGCAACATCAAAGGTGAAGATTTTGCCCGCGCGGATGTTGTCGTAAGCGATTCTTTCCTGCTCGGTCATTTTAGCCATCTGTTCTTCGCTTGCACCGTCTCTGAGCATAAGCTCCCATTCGATTTGCTTCTTGTATTCGCGCTTTTCCTTCTCGGTCATTTCGCTCATAAGTTCATTTTGCTCTTTTTCCGAGGGGATATTAACATTTGAAGCAATCATATATTCAGCGTCGTTAAAGGTATTAGCCGAAAAATAACTTGTAGCGCAGCAAAAGATAACGAACACTGCAAGGCATATCCAAATTCCCGCCGTGCGGTGCAGTTTTTTCATTTCAAAGGAATAAAGTTTAAGCATGTTTTTGTCCTCCTTTGCCGTCCGTAATGCGGAAGAACGCTTCCTCCAGGGTTTCTCCCTCTTCGGGAGCTATGTCAACGGTTTTGCCGTCAAGAATCATAATGCACTCATCGCAATCTTCTTCAATTTCTTTTAGGATGTGAGAAGAAATGAGAATAGCCGTGCCTTTTTCGGCAAGCTTCGGGAAAATCGAATGTAATTCTCTGATACCTATCGGGTCAAGACCGTTTAAAGGTTCGTCAAGAATAAGGATTTTCGGCTTGTTTATGAGAGCGAGCGCAATGCCGAGCCTTTGCTGCATACCCAGTGAATAAGTACCCGCCTTGTTTTCGATATAATCCTTCATATCGAGCAACTCGATTATCTCATCGATGTAATCCTCGTCCGCGTCCTCGCTGATGCCCGCCATAAGCAAAAGGTTATCAAGCCCCGAAAATTCCTTGTAGAACGAGGGCTTTTCAATAATTCCCGCAATATTTGATATTGCCTTCTTGTGTTCATCATAAAGGTCGTAACCGCAGATTTTAACCGAGCCGTTATCAGACTTAATGAGTCCCATTATCATTCGCATGGTTGTGGTTTTGCCGGCGCCGTTAGGACCTACAAAGCCCACGATTTTGCCTTCCTCAATCGAAAAGCTGACGCCGCCTACAATCGGCTTGCCTTTGATTGACTTTGTCAGATTTTTTACTTCAAGACATACTGCCATAATTCTTCTCCTATGAAATCACAAGAGCTTCGGTTATGCTCTGTGAATATTTATTGATATATTTTACCTGCGCTTCAAGCCCGATATACCAGCAGAAAACGAGTATAACAAGTATCGGCAGGGTAATAAACAGTGAAAGTGAAGCGTAACGCGAGTCAAGCAGCGCTTGGAACGCTACGCCTATCATAATTGCAACGGCATAGATAGACAGCCTTTTTACAAAATCCAAAATTGCGCTTACGGCGGCTTTTCTCTTGCCGTTTTTGACTGCTTTCATCTTGGTAGAAACAAGACTTTTGTTGAGTATCATCGCCATAACGAAGGTATAGCAAAGATACAGTATGAACCAAAGTCCGATTGTTTTAAGCGTTACTCCGGTTCCTTTGAAATAGAGGAATATACTCATAGGCACAAAGAAAATAACGCACGATACAAGTACGACTATATCCTTCGAGAGCAGAATATATTTTCTCGGAACAGGCGAGAGCAGCGTAACCCAGCCCGAATAGGAGTCGCCTGCAAAGGGGCGGGACAAAACGGTGGAATAAATCTGAATTATTACTCCGACATAGCACAGCGCCGTAAACTCATTTTCGAGATATGACGGAATATCCGCTTTAACGGTGTATTTGGTAATAAAGTAAGCTATAACAACCCATATAACAATGTTTATTGCAAGACCGATGTTCGAGTGTAACATTACTCTGTAGTCTTTCATAACGAGCTGTTTGAGCGCACTGTCGGGAAAAGAGTTTATAAGCTTAACAACAATATTTGAGGTGGAGATTTCCGAGGAATCCCTGTAAAATCCGTCCAAAAATCTTTGGCTGATTTTAAGTATAATGAAATATCCCGCGATGCTTGTTGCCAAAGCGATAATTCCCAGGTACCAATGGCTGTGAAGGGCTGCAAACGAAAGATAAACCACGCTGTAAATCTTGCCGAAGAAAAACGGCAAAACGCCCATAGCTACGGCTATAACGATTAAAATATTATTTATAATATTGCCTTTTCCCGCCTTTTCTTTCCACAACTGAACATCCTCAAAAATAACGAGGTACGCCACGCTCATAAGCACTACGCCTATAACGCAAAGCGGGTTTGAAAGCATATCTTTGCAGGTTAAAACGATACTTGCTATAAACAGTCCGGTTGCAAGAAGAGATACGGGGTTTACAAAGCGGCGTATCATTCTTAGCACGAAGACTTCGTTTGCGCTTAGCGGAAACTGCGCCATTGATTTGTAGTCGCATATTTCCTTTTCATTTGAAACGAGCAGCGCTATGCACTCGAAGAAAACCGCAAAATGTATGTACCATCCTATTCTGAAGCCGTGTATTACTTCCAAAAGAAGCAAAACAAAAGGAACAACTGTCGGAATAAGATTGAGTATCCAGTATATAATTAAACCGCCTATGCCGTTGTCTCTGAGAGGAGCGCGGAAGCTTTCTGTAAAGCCTATGTCGATAACGGCTTTCAGTTTATTCTTCATTCTCTTCCTCCGAGACGATATCGTCGTTTTCGTTTAGTTTAAGGCTGGTAACGAGCTTAAAGAATTCATCTTCAAGGTTGCCGCCTACTTCCTCAACGAGACTTTCTTTGATTATCTTACCCTTGTTCATAAGTATGAACCTGTTGCAGATGGATTGCACGGTATCGAGCACATGGCTTGACATAATAACCGCACCGCCGTCGGCGAGATAATTCTTTAAAATCTCTTTCATTTTGTGTTGAGAAATCGGGTCTACGCTTTCGAAAGGCTCATCTAAAACAAGCAGGTCGGGCGAGTGGAGAATAGCCGCTGCAAAAGCGGTTTTCTTCTTCATACCCGTTGAAAGTTTTTTAATGCTTTTTCTTTTCCATTCCTGCATTTCAAGCCCTTCAAAAAGCTCGGAAATGCGCCTTTTTGCCACGGTTTTTTCAAGGCTGTACATAGCCGCAAGAAAGTTTAGCAGCTCTTCGGGAGAAAACATTTCGTAAGTGTTAAGCTCGCTCGGCATATAGCCTATTTTTCTTCTTACCTCGGCATTGAAGCCGGCGACCTCTTCACCGTCAATAAGCACCTCGCCCTTGTCCGCCGCGAGTATTCCCACCATCGTGTTCATAAGCGTGGTTTTGCCCGCGCCGTTAGGTCCGATAAGACCTATAAAGTCGCCGCGGTTTATTTCGAAACTCACATCGTCAAGAGCTACAAATTTGCCGTAAGAATGTGTAAGATTTTTAATCTCGGTCATAACACTTCTCCCATTATAATTATTAAAATATATTATACTATAGACGGCGCTCATTTTCAAGGAATAAAGAGTTATAAATAATTATTTATGCAAGTTGTTTATTTTTCGATTATAACCTTTGTTTAAAATACAAATAAAAGGGAATAAAAAACTCCTGCTGCGAGAGCAACAGGAGAAAGCGTTCATATAATGTAATTTAATGATTTAAGTAATTGTAGCTTAAAAAATAAGCTTAATCAAAGAGTGGTCGGATGCGAATCTTCCGACCGAAGTTTTATTCGCATTTAGTCGAAACAGGGTTTCGGCTCATACTAAAATTTTAGTATTCTG
>CADBNM010000009.1 GCA_902796055.1 Oscillospiraceae bacterium | reverse complement strand
TTTGCTTTATTTAATTTTTAACGCAAAGATTTAAATAACTCTACTAAATCACATAAATAATAACAGTCTGCACGATTTTAGCCACTATTTCGACAGTCTGAAAACGGAGAGCAGTTTTGCTCTCCGTTTTTGTTACTTTCTTATATTACTTTCCGAAAGTTACTTTAATTGTGTGTGATTTTTTTACCGCCTTAAAGGTATAAGAATTCACAAGCTTTATTTTCTTGCCGTCAACGGCGATAGCCTTGATTTTATATCCCGCCTTAGGCACGATTTTAACCGTGTAGGACGAGCCGTAATTCACGGTCTTTGACGCGCTCACTGCGCCTGCGCCCGACTTCGAGGTAACTATCTTATACTTGTTGATTGTCGCATTCGCTTTTTTAGTGTAGGCCGCATAATAAGTGCTTACCTGCTCAAGCTTTTTGGCGGCGTTAATCTTTTTAATCGCCTCGGTGATGATGGGCTTAACCTTGTTTTGGTTGTATTTTTTGTTGCCGAGATATTCGTATTTTAAACTGCTTATACAATCGCTTTTTGACTCCTTGAGCTCGTCGGCATAAGTCTTAACCGCTTTCAGCTCTTTTACAAAATCATTATAAATTGCACTTGCTTTTAAATCCTCTTTATATTCGGCTTCAAATATCTTGGTTTGATATTTTGAACGGATTTGATCTAAGCTGTCCCAGCCATCTTCGCTGTAATCCTTTCTTGAATAATTTGCGAAAAAGTACTTTTCAAGCTTATCAAAAAGCCTTACCATATCGCTGTTATTGGCAAGCGGCTTGTCTGCGTCCGCATTCGGGTCTAAGCCCGTAGCTTTTATCATTTTGTCATAGGTGTTGTCCGCATAGTCCAGAATTTGCCTTACATAATCCGCCTTGTACGCATTTTCCTCAAATTTATCTACCATATTATAAAGATTATCGGTATTGCCCTTATAATTCTTTTTCGGGAGATAATTTTCTATATAGTCTAATAAAGTATCCTCAAGAGCATAAATTGCGTCCTCCATTTCATCGTTTGAAACGAGGTAGCGATAACAAAGAGTTTCTATGTCCGTATTGAAGTCTCCGTCATCATTGTCGCTGTAACCGCCTTCAAAGATTTCGGTGCCGGACCAATAAATCACACATTCGGCATAATCTTCAATCGTCTCGATGGCGCCTATTTGTCCGTAAAGCTCGCTTTTAGCCATATTGAGTCTGTCCCAATAAAAGTCATTAAAGTTGCTCCTTTTGTAATCCGAAAGATTTGAAACCCATTGCTCGCGCAGCTCTTCCTTGAGCGAGGAAATATCCTCCTTGGTCTTGTAGCGGGATAAATCCAAATCGGCAAGACAAAGAAGCGTATCGCCGACCTTTAGCGTGGTCGCATTCGGAGTGTAGCCGAAAAACGACGGCGCTTCCAAATCAACAATTTCCGCAAGAGAAGTTAATTTACTTACTCTCTCGGTCTCGTCTTTATAAAGCTTTTGAGCTAACGCCCAAATATCAGCCGAATAATAATCCGGTGAGGAAAAATAAGCCATAGTCGAGTCAAGATAATCTATAACCGTTTGCCTGACAAGCTCAATAGAGCTTGAAACCTCGGCTTTGTGAGCCTCCTTTTTGCCCTCCGTTGTGTTTGCAAACGAAGCCGCAACAGCCTGAGCCGGAAGCAGAGTTATTATCATTACAATGCATAAAACCGATGCAATGATTCTTTTTTTCATAGTGTTGCGCCTCCTTATTTCGATGTTCTCGCCGCAACGGCAGCTGAATACTCAAAATAAGCCGTTGCGCCCGATGCGGTCTTGTACGCCGCCCTTATGCGATAATATCCTACCGAGTTTGCTTTGCGTCCGGTATGCTTAAACGCATGGGTTTTAGCGTTAACATTTTTAATTGTTTTCCATGCGCCCTTTGCGCTTGCTTTATACTGAATTTGGTAAGCAGAAGCGGAAGCCGCCGCCTGTCTTGCCCAAGATATTGTCACGGAATTTTTAGCCTTGCCCGACTGCTTAAGCCTGTAATCCGCGCCCGTTTTTGCACCTATCGTGTTTGAAGGCGAGAACGAAGCGTTTGTGCCGTCTATCTTAGTATAGTTCGCAATAACTCTGTAATAATAGAACGAACCCGGCTTAAGGGAAATGTTTTTATAGCTGGTTGTTGTAAGCGTTGCAATCGTTTTCCACGCGCTGTTTGCCGTTCTTCTTTGAACAGAATAGCTCTTTGCAATCGGATTTGCTTTCCATTTAAGCGAAATCGCGCTCTTGGTTTTTGCGCTCTGGCTAAGCGAATAATCCGCGCCCGAATAGTTCTTTTTAGCTATTATAATCGGCTTTGCCGTAAACTCGCCGCTCGGCTCGTTCATCGCCATAAGATACGCCTTGCCGACAGCCACGGGCTTAATTACGCCTGTTTTTTCATTTACGGTAAATATCTTGCTGTTGGTTGACAAATAAGTGATGTCGCCCTTGTATACATCCGTTTTGCCCTGCGCGTTATACGCCCTTGCAACTGCGGTAAAACTGTCGCCGAGCTGCATATGCTTTAAGTTTTTGGTGGCTGCATTAAATTCCACATAGCTTACGGGTTTTTTCACGCTAATCGTAAACTGCTTAACAAGTGAAGAGTCATAATTTGAAACGGTTACGGTCGCCGTGCCTATACCCTTGGGAATAAGCTCGCCCGCGTCGGAAGCGAAGAGCACGCTCTCATTGTCGGACTTAAAATACACTTCCTTGTTGGTAGTGTTTTCGGGAGTGAATTCCGCTGTAAGAACGGAATAAGAATAGAGCGACATTTCAAGGTCCTTCGGCAGACCGTAAACCTCAAAGCCCGTGGGCTTTACCTGCTCTTTTACCTCTACCTCGGCGCTTATGCTTTTTCCTCCTGCGGTAGCTCTTACGGTTGTTTTACCCGCGCTTACGCCCTCAATAATTCCCGTGGTCGAATTAATCGTTGCTATTGAGGGGTCGTCGCTGCTATATGTAACGCTTGCAAGCGAGGTTGCAGGTCTTACGAGCACCTCCATGGCAGCGTCATCATTTTCATAAAGAGAAATCGAGTTTGTTTTTGTGCTAATGCTCTCAACCGGAACTGAATAGCTTGAATTCTTCGCTGCAATAACCGCACTCTTAGCGTCAATTATGCCGTAGCCGCTGTACACATTGAACGGAGCATCCATGCCCTCGGGCTGCCTTGCGGTTGCGCAGATTATATTGTAAACCTGAGCCGCGGTAAGCGTTGACTTGGCGTCAAGCACAAGCGCCGCTACAGCCGTTACAACGGGGGACGCCATTGATGTGCCGCTCATATTGCCGTATCTGTCGCCGGGAAGAGTGCTCATAATTTCATTGCCGGGTGCGGTTACATCCTTGCTTATACCGAAATTAGACCAATATGTCGGTTGGTCGTTTCTGTTTGAAGCGTTAACGGAAATAACCTCTTTCATATCGCTCGGTGAAGAATACCCGTCGGTTTCTTCGTTGCCCGAAGACGAAACAAAAACAATATTTTTTGTATAATAAGCCTTTTTAATAGCATTCTCCATCACCCTGTCTCTGACAGCGGAGCCGAAAGACATATTAAGCACCTTTGCGCCGTGAGAAGCGGCATATTCTATTGCGCCTACAATGTCTGCCGTGTAAAGATTATAGCCGTCCGGCGAAGCGCTGACGGTAAGCACCTTAACAAGGTCGTTGTTATGACCTGAAGCTATGCCGCTGCCGCCCTTGGAATTGCCGTACTCAGCACCGATAATGCCGCTGACATGCGTGCCGTGACCGTCCTCCAAATCGGGGTCGTCCTCAATCTTATACTCGTCGCCGTAGTTATACTGAGTGTATTTTCCGCCCTCTAAAACGAGCATATTTTTCAAATCCTCGTGACCGCTGTCAACGCCTGTATCAACTACCGCCGCAATGGTGGTCTTATGAGTACCGCTTTCAAGCTCATTCCAAGCCTCTATAGCGTTTGTGTTCTTAAACTGATACTGGTTTTTCGCATATACCTCGTCGCTCATATACGGGTCGTCTACATTCTCTTTTATTTCATATTTGTAGTTGGGCTGAACGGATTTTACCGCACCGTTTTCAAAAAGCGCTTCGGCGCTCTCAACGGCTTCATCGGTGCTTACTATCGCAAGCTTTTCCGAGCCGGAGGTCATTATCTTTTCAACCTCAGCCTCTTCGCCCTCAACAATTTTTTCGATTTTTTTGTCCGAAGTGCCTGCCGAAAAGGAAACTATAAGCTCGTTTTCAGCCGCTTTTTGAAGCGACACCTCGTTTACCGCATTTTCGCCTTCGGCTGCTTCGTACGCGCTGCTTTGCACGGGCAAAATGCCTATCACGCCTGTAAGCATAACAACGCTCAGCAAAAGCGAAATAACCTTCTTAAATTTATTCATAAACCTCAATCCTTTCGCTGTGATAATCACATACATTAATTATATCACTAATTTTCGTTTTTTTCAATCTACATTTTGTCAGTTTTTTTAAGCGTTTTGTCAGATTTAACCCCTGTCGGCGGTTGACAACGGACTGCGCCTTAATTTATAATGGTATTATTAACCGATGAAAGAGGTAAGAAATATGGCCAAAAAAATCATAGTTGCAGGCGGCGGACACGGCGGTATTGCCTGCGCGGCACTGCTTTCTCAGGCGGGCTTTGATGTTACCGTTTACGAAAAAAACTCAAGAAATAATATGGGTTACGACTGGACGGACATTTTTGACCCGAAGGCTCTCAGAGCGGCAAGAATACCCATGCCCTCCAAGGATAAATACGAATACAAAACAAATATGACCTTCATTCCGCCCTCGGCAAGAACCCCTGTCACTCAGGATGTTCCGCCCTCCGAGGCTGAAATCAAGATGGAAAGAAGCGATATTTACGATTTAATCATCAATCACGCCGAAAAGCACGGTGTTAAGTTTGTTTTTGATTGCCCTGTAAAAAAAGCGCTCATGGCGGGCGACAGAGTAATAGGAATAGACACCGAAAAGGGCGAGTTTTACGCCGATATGGTTATCGACGCATGCGGCTGCGAAAGCGTTGTAAGAGCGTCGTTGCCCGACATCTGCGGTATTCAAAAGCACACTAATGAATTTGAAAAATTCTATGTTTACCGCGCTTTCTACAACAGAGCGACGGACGAAGAGCCCGAATTCAAGTACAAGGTTTATATGCTTCCGAACGGCAGAATGGGTATAGGCTGGGTAGCAAGCGAGGGCGAATATTCCGACCTGCTTATAGGCGAATTTGAGCCGTTCACGGTTGAAGAAGCCGAGCAAAAAGCAGAATTCTTCAGAAAGGATAATCCCGTTTTGGGCGACAAGGTTCTGCGCGGAGGATATATGGTTGAAATCCCCGTAAGACAGCCTCTTGCGATTATGGTTGCAGACGGCTACGCCGCTATCGGCGACAGCGCGTTTATGACCGTTCCGATTATCGGCTCGGGACTTGCGGACGCTTTCAAGGCGGCGGCAATGCTCGCAGAAGTTATCATAAACGACACCTCGGAAACCTATTGTGCGGAAGTGCTTTGGGATTATCAAATGAAATACTTTAAGGCGCTCGGCGCAGGTATGGCTCCGCTCGCACTCGTTAAGCTCCTGCTCACAAAAATCACTCCCGAGCAGTTAGATTACCTGTTTGATAACGGCATTTTGGGCGCGGACGAGTTAACAATTACTGCGGACAGCACCTCTTTAGGCTCCATGCTCTCATTTGACCCCGCGTTGCTCGGCAAGGCAAAGAGCCTTGTGAAGGATAAGGCGCTCACAAGAATGGTAATAAGCCTCGGCAAAAACATCGCAAAGGCAAGCACCGTCTGCGCTTCCATGCCGAAGCACTATTCCAAATTCACTGTCCAAAACTGGGCAAGGAGATACGAAAAGCTTTTCAGAGTACATCACAGATAAATAAATTAAGCGGCTGATAATCAGCCGCTTAATTTACTAAAGGTTCTGCCTTGCTCGCCGCAAGGTAGTTTCTTATTCTGCCGAAAAATCGTCTTTGCCTACGCCGCAAACGGGGCAAACGAAATCGTCGCCGAGGTCGTCCCATTTAACGCCTTCAGCTGCTTCGTCATAAACATAACCGCAGATATTGCATACATAAGTCATAATAAAATCCTCCTGTTCGTTTAAGGCGATTAGCGATAAAACCGAAACGGTTTTCATCGGTCTGTCGCCTTATATATTGTTTTTAATATTCGAAACGCGCTCATATTCCCGCGCGTTTTCATATTTTTTAAGCTGCCGACGGCTAATAAATTGTACCGTCGAGCACATTAAATTTGAGCCTTTTTTCTTCACCCGCTTCAATGTAGTCTATTTCAAGCACATTGTTTTCTTCCCTGATATCCGTAAGCTCTGCGTTATCGGTAAGAATATCCTTAAAGGTTGCAAGCTGCTCTTCGTCATACTCCGCAACATTGTCGCTCATAAACAGCACCTTGCCGAAAAGCTTAATAAATTTGCCAAGCGCTTTTTGCTGTTCGGAGGTAAATAAAATATTGTTTCTTCTTAACAAGAACACATCCGGGTCGCACAGGAACGCTCTGCCGCAAAGTCCTCTTCTGTAAACCGTATTATAAATTGCATTAGGTGTGGAAATGTCTTCGCGGTGCATGCGTTTTCTTCTGAAATCGTGCGGCCAACCCAGGTGCATGTCCGCGCCCACTCTCATATAATCAACCTTGCCGAAGCAGGGCATTTGCTGAACGCCACAGGCAATTATTTTTTTATCGCCGACGCACTCTCTTACAAGGTCGATAGAATCAAAAGCGATTTCTCCGCGGGTCTTGCCGTGCATAGGTCTCGAAGCCGCAGCATAGAGGAAGTCGAGTTTAACGAGGTCAAATCCCCAATCGCCCAGCACAGTATCAAACACGCTCTTGATATAGGCTCTCGCTTCTTCATTATAAATATCAAGCGCATAAAAGCCCCACCAGTTGTGACCTACCATAAAGGGTTTGCCGTTATCGTCGCAAACCAACCAATCGGGATGTTCTTTCGCTAATTTCGAGTTTTTTTGCGCACCGAAAGGAGCAAGCCAAAGTCCTGCATTTAAGCCTTTTTCGTGAATGGCGTCCGCAATGGGTTTCATGCCGTTCGGGAACTTCTTTTCATCTATCGAGAACCAGTCGCCGACTGAAGTTTGATAACCGTCGTCAACCTGAAAAGTGTTAACATAATCGCGGTAGTTTTCGAGCGAGGACAGCGACTCCAAATCGCGCAAAATAATTTCTTCGCTTATATCGCTGTAATAATTATACCACGAAGTATAACCCTTGATTTTTTCGTCCTTGGGAGGAGCGATGTTTAATGCGGCAAAGTATTCATCAAACACTTCGTCATATTCGCCCTTTGCAAAGAAAAGGTTTAATATTTCATAGGGCTTATCAATAACTATGCCCTCTAAATCCTTTGAATAGCGAAGTTCATTTCCGTTCATATCCGCGTAAATAACGGTGTATCCGGTTCTGTCGTTAAGAGAACCTACAAAGTCGAGAATCTCGCCGTTTCTTATGTAAGCGAAGGAAAGCGAGTGAAAGGTACCCGCCTTTTTTTCAGGCTTGACAAAATTGTAATCGCCTCCGTAGGTCATGCCGAAATGTTTGCCGAAAAGGCTTTTGCCGACCAAGCCGAGCCCCGGCGTTTTTTCGTCCCTGCTAAACTCCTTAGTATCTGTCCAAGACTGGAAGCCGTTTGCAAGAAAGCGCGAGTCTTCGCCGAATTCATACTCTCGGCGAATGTAGAATTCCTCGATTTGCATAGGCACTTCCGGAATTAAGAAAATTCTTAAATTTCTGCCCTCGCTTAAAACCCTGAGGCTAAAATCATCGTTTTGAGTTTTTGCCTGCCTGAGCTCACCCTCGGCAACATATTTAAAAAAATAGTTGTATTTCATTTGTTGCTTTTACTCCGTTTTCCTTATTATTTAAAGTTTATTTCTATTGTGTTTTTTTCGCCCGAATATTCTTCGTACTTCACTCCGGCGGAGTCAAGCATTTTTTTGGAGGCTATTGTGGACTCCGTTCCGGCGTACTTGTCGGAAAGGTAAACTATCTTTTTAATTCCGCTTTGAATAATTGCCTTTGCACATTCGTTGCAGGGAAAAAGCGTCACATAAGCCGTACAGTTTTCAAGCGAGCCGGAACGGTTGTTTAAAATAGCGTTAAGCTCCGCATGGCATACAAAAGCATACTTGGTATCAAGCATACCGCCATCTCTGTCCCACGGATACTCATCATCATCGCAGCCTGCGGGCATACCGTTATATCCCACTGTCATTATTCTTTTTTCCTCGTTGACAATGCAGCAGCCGACCTGTGTGCTCGGATCCTTTGAACGCTTTGCGCTCATAATTGCAATGCCCATAAAATATTCGTCCCAAGAAATATAATTTTCTCTTTTACTCATTGTTTTTGCTCTCCGATTTTTATGTATTTGGTGTTTAAATGCCGTTATAGACTTAACATAACATATAAATTTGATTAATACAAGAGAAATAAAAATAAATTGTAAATTTTTCTTTCAATCCGTTTTTATTGTATTATATTATTGTTATTTTAAATAAAATATGATATACTAATTTAAATATGCGCCGAAAAAAGCGGCGCAATTAAAAAGAGGTTAAGAAAAATGGCATTTTTAGAAAAAATCTTCGGCAATTATTCTCAAAAAGAGGTTAAGAGAATTGAACCGATAAAAAGAAAAGTTTTAGAGCTTGAAAATAAATACGAGGCGATGACCGACAAGGAGCTGCAGGGACAGACTCCTATACTCAAGGAAAGGCTTGCAAACGGCGAGACGCTCGACGATATTTTGCCCGACGCATTTGCGGTTTGCCGCGAAGCTGCATGGCGCGTGCTCGGCATGAAGCACTTTCCCGTGCAGGTTGTCGGCGGCATTATCCTTCACCAAGGCAGAATAGCCGAGATGAAAACGGGTGAAGGTAAAACCCTTGTGGCTACCTTACCTGCGTATTTGAACGGTCTTACCGGCAACGGCGTTCACATAGTAACCGTTAACGATTACCTTGCCCGCCGCGACTCCGAATGGATGGGCAAGCTTTACACATGGCTCGGGCTTACCGTCGGCTTGATTGTTCACGAAAAGGACGACGCCGAGAGAAGGCAGGCTTATGAGTGCGACATCACTTATGGCACCAACAACGAGATGGGCTTTGACTATCTTCGTGACAACATGGTAGTACACAAGTCGAGCAAGGTTCAGCAAAAGGGTCATATCTATGCCATCGTCGATGAGGTTGACTCCATTCTTATCGACGAGGCGAGAACACCGCTTATCATTTCCGGCAGAGGCGAGGACTCTTCTTCTCTTTACACCGACGCCAACACCTTTGCAAAAACCTTGCATAAGGTTAAGGTTAAGGAAATGGCTGAAAAAGAGGATAACGACGATATTTACGAGGACGCCGACTACATTGTTGACGAAAAGGCGAAAACCGCAACACTTACCAGAAAAGGCGTTGCCAAAGCGGAGGAATATTTCGGCGTTGAAAACCTTATGGACTCCGAGAATATGACCTTGCTGCACCACATCGACCAAGCAATTAAAGCAAACGGCGTAATGACAAGGGATATTGACTATGTTGTCAAAGGCGGCGAGGTGCTTATCGTCGATGAATTTACGGGTCGTATTATGCTCGGCAGAAGATACAACGAGGGCTTACATCAGGCAATCGAGGCAAAAGAAGGCGTTGAAATCAGAAACGAGTCCAAGACTCTTGCGACCATCACCTTCCAAAACTATTTCAGGCTTTATGAAAAGCTCGCAGGTATGACGGGTACCGCGCTTACCGAAAGCGAGGAATTTCAGGAGATTTATTCTCTGGACGCTATCGAAACGCCCACCAACAAGCCCGTTATCAGAATAGATAACCCCGATGTTATTTACAGAACCGAGCAGGGAAAAATCAAGGCTATTATCAGGCAGATTACCGAGTGCCACGAAAAAGGACAGCCCGTGCTTGTAGGTACCATCAGCATTGAAAAGAGCGAACTTATTTCAAAGCACCTCAAAAAAGCAAAAATCAAGCACGAGGTTTTGAACGCAAAACAGCACGAGCGAGAGGCGGCAATCGTAGCTCAGGCAGGTAAATACGGCGCAGTTACAATCGCCACAAACATGGCGGGTCGTGGTACCGATATTATGCTTGGCGGTAACGCTGAATTCCTCGCAAAAACCAAGATGGAAAAGGAAGGCTTTGAGCCCGATATGATTTCAAACGCCTTTGCGTTCTTTGAAACAGACGACGAGGAAATCCTCGCTGCAAGAACGAGAGCGCAAGAACTCGAGGCGCAGTACAAGGCTGAAATCCAAGAGGAGGCGGACAAGGTTCGCGAAGCGGGCGGGCTTTATATCCTCGGCACGGAGAGGCACGAATCAAGGCGTATTGACAACCAGCTCAGAGGTCGTTCGGGCAGACAGGGAGACCCCGGTGAAAGCCGTTTCTTCCTCTCGCTTGACGATGATTTGCTCAGACTTTTCGGCGGTCAGAGAATTGAAAACATTATGGGTATGCTCGATGTTGACGAAGATATGCCTATTGAAAATAAAATGCTCTCTAAAACCATTGAAAACGCGCAACTTAAAGTTGAGGGCAGAAACTTTGCTATTCGTAAACAGGTACTTCAGTATGATGACGTTATGAACAAGCAAAGAGAGATTATTTACGGTCAGCGCGACCAGGTTCTTGAAAACCAAGACCTCAAAGAGTCGATTATGGGCATGCTTGATGAAAACATCGCGGAAAATGTCAGCCTGTTCTGCAATTCCTCTTCGCCTGTTGAGGATTGGAATTTGCAGGGTCTTAAGGAAAAATACATCGGCTGGCTCACTACGGACGAGGACTTTAAATATACTGATAGTGAAAAGCAAAAAGTCACAACGGCGCAAATCACCGAAATGCTCACTGAAAGAGGCCACGAGCTCTATGAAAAGCGCGAACAGGAATTTGGCTCCGAAACCATGCGCGAGCTTGAAAGAGTCGTGCTTCTTCGCAATGTTGACCAGCATTGGATGGATCACATTGACGCAATGGAGGAACTTAAGCAGGGCATAGGTCTCCGCGCTATGGCTCAGAGAGACCCGGTTGTTGAATTCCGCCTTGAAGGCTTCGATATGTTCGATGAAATGACTGCCGCAATCCGCGAAGATACCGTGAGAATGATGCTTACTCTCAGAATTCGCAAAGAGGCTCCCGTTGAGAGAAAACAGGTTGCAAAGCCCACCTCCGCTTCGGCAGGCGGTACCGACGGCAGCGAAAAAGCAAGACCTGTTAAAAAGGGTAAAAAAACAGGCCCCAACGACCCCTGCCCCTGCGGCAGCGGAAAAAAATACAAGAAATGCTGTATGCAAAAGGATAAGCAAGCTTCTTTGAATGGTTAATGCCTAAATATTGCTTTTTTACGGCATATGCACACAAAATATATTGTTACAATTATGTTACAACATTTTGCTTTGCCTTTAAAAAGGATTAATTTTGTATTATAATAATATTTTGTGAGAAAAAACAAACAATAAATTCAGAAAAATTTTCTACTTTTTATATATCAGGAGGCTGCTAATGGACAAATTAGTCATTCGTGGCGGAAACAAGTTATACGGCTCGGTAACAATCGGCGGCGCAAAAAACGCCGTTGTTGCTCTCCTGCCCGCAACTCTGCTCGCAAGGGATGTAGTTGTGCTTGAAAATGTGCCTGCTATCAGAGATGTAAAAATAATGCTCGGCATTATGAGCCAGCTCGGCGCGCAGGTAAAAAGGCTTGATAAAACTTCCTTCAGAATAGATACGACTCATGTAACGGTGCAAGAGGTTCCCAACGATGTTGCAAAGCGCCTCAGAGCGTCATATTATCTTATCGGCGCAATGGTCGGCACCTTCGGCAAAGCGGATGTTTCTCTTCCCGGCGGCTGCGATTTCGGCGTACGACCTATAAATCTGCACCTTAAAGGCTTTAAGAGCCTCGGCGTTAATGTTGACATTGACAACGGTATGGTAAGAGCCGACGCCAAAGAGGGTATGACAGGGTCGTCTATCTATATGGACGAGGTATCCGTAGGCGCAACAATCAATGTTATGCTCGCGGCAGTTAAAGCGAAAGGGCTTACAATTATTGAAAACGCAGCAAGAGAACCGCACATAGTTGACCTTGCAAACTTCCTTAACAGGATGGGCGCAAATGTGCGCGGCGCAGGTACCGATGTTATTAAAATCAGAGGCGTTGAGGAGCTTCACGGTTGCACCTATTCCGTAATTCCCGACCAAATCGAAGCGGGAACATATATGGTCGCGGCTGCCGCTGCAGGCGGTGATGTTACAATCAAAAATGTAACCCCCAAGCACCTTGAGTCTATAACCGCAAAGCTGCTTGAGTGCGGAGTTGAAATAGAAGAGGGCGACGATGAGGTGAGAGTCAGAAGATTCGGCGAACTCAAGCCCTGCAATGTTAAAACAAAGCCTCACCCCGGCTTCCCGACAGATATGCAGCCTCAAATGGTAACCTTACTTGCGCTTGCAAAAGGCACAAGCATTGTGCACGAAAGCGTATGGGAAAGCCGTTTCAGATATGTTGACCAGCTCATAAGGCTCGGTGCAAAAATCAATGTCGGCGGCGGCAAAACAGCAGTTATTCAGGGTGTTGACGGCTTTAAAGGAGCCTGCGTAAATGCGACCGACCTCAGAGCAGGCGCGGCAATGATTATCGCAGGACTTGTCGCCGAGGGCGAAACGGAAATTGAGGACATTTATCATATTGAAAGAGGATATGAAGATGTTGTTGAAAAATTCCGGGCAATCGGTGCCGATATTCAGAGAAGATATTATCCCGATGAGGATGATTTGGAACTCAGAGCATAGAAAAAAGAGCCGAATGGCTCTTTTTTAATGATGTTTGCCTTCGGCAAATGATGCTGCACTTTGTGCAGTGATGCTTGCGCTAACTCGCAAGTGCTGTTTGCACCAACGCTGTAAGTTATAGGCGGTACGCCCGCACCCGATTAAAACATATTGACAGTTATCAATATATTTTTAAGAAAAACAGAAAAGCAACGCAAAACAGTGAAAATAAAAAAGCAGTTTCATATTGAAGTTTATCAATATATAAAGGGAAGAAAATGGCAAAATTTTTATCACTTTTTTCATCTTCAAGCGGCAATTGCCACTACATAGAAAGCGGAAATACCGCCATACTCATTGACGCCGGCAAAAGCGCAAAACAAATCGCCCTTGCGCTCAAATCAAGAGGCATTGACCCCGACGGTATTTCGGCTATGTTCGTCACCCACGAGCACGGCGACCATGTGTGCGGTGTGCGCGTTTTTTCCTCGCGCCACAATGTGCCGGTTTACGCTACCGAGGGCACGGCGGCAGGTATGCGTTATCACGGCTACACAGATTCAAAAACACCCGTGCATGTAATCGACGGCGAAACAAAAGTCGGAGATTTAACAATTATCCCGTTTCCCACTTCTCACGATACCCTTGAGCCCTGCGGCTACACGGTAATATGTGCTGACGGCAAAAAAATTGCGCTTTGCACTGACCTTGGCATAATGACTCGGGAAGTAAGCGCTGCGCTTAAAGGAAGCGACCTTGTTTTAATCGAAAGCAATCATGAATTTTCAATGCTTATGAACGGACCTTATCCATATCCGCTAAAGCGCAGAATTGCGGGTGAAAAAGGACATCTAAACAACGACGACTGCGCGGCTGAGGTTGTGAAGCTTGTAAAAAACGGCACGAAAAAAATTCTATTGGGACATCTGAGCAAGGAAAACAACACGCCTGAAAACGCCTATCAAACCACGCTTGCTGCGCTTGAAAGCGCGGGCTTCAAAGCGGGGGAGGACTTCACTCTTGCGGTGCTGCCGCCCGAAAACACAAAAAAGGCGGTGGAGCTTTAATGCTTAGAGTTAAAATAATTTGCATAGGCAAGTTAAAAGAAAAGTATCTGCGTGAAGCGCAGGCGGAATATTTAAAAAGGCTCGGCGCGTTCTGCAAAGCGGAGGTAATCGAGCTTCCCGAAGCAAAATTGCCCGATAACCCGTCTATAGCCCTAATAGACGGCGGATTAAAAAAAGAGGCGAAAAAAATCCTCGCACAAATCCCCAAGGGAGCGTTTGTCTATTCTCTGTGCATTGAGGGCAAGGGAATATCGAGCGAAGAGCTGGCGAAAAAAATTGAGGACAACGCAACCGGCACCTCCGATATTGTATTTATAATAGGCTCGTCCTTCGGGCTTGATGAGGAGGTAAAAAGGCAGAGCGCGTTTAAACTCTCCTTTTCCAAAATGACTTTTCCTCACCAATTGGCAAGAATAATGCTCCTCGAACAAATCTACAGAGCATTTTCGATTAACAGCAACACCAAATACCACAAGTAAAAAAGAGCCGAATGGCTCTCAGAGTGTCGACAAAGCGGATAAAACCGCACGACTAAATAATAATTGGTTTTTTGAGTGAATTTATATTTTTCTTCTAAAAAAGTCTGTTGTTATACCAAACCTTATACAAGTTGTTAAAAACGCCGTAGTTACGGCGTTTTTGCGCTTTTTAAGTCCATCCGCTCCATTTATCCTCTTTTATAACTTTTGCTTTGAGGTCTGTTCTGCCGACTATGTAGTCAATCGAAACATCATAATAGTCCGAAAGGGTTTTCAGGCACTCAACAGATATTGTTTGCTCGCCTCTTTCGCAGCGGGAATAGGCGGTTTGAGTCAAGCCGAGCAAATCTGCTACAGCTTCTTGGCTTAAGCCGCGTTCCATTCTTAGTTCACCGAGTCTTTTGAAATACATTTTTTACTCCTCAAATTCGCCGAAAGACATTTGTTCGGGCAGGAAAGTGCTTATAAATTCCTGCTTTTTGTCCTCTTTTATTCCGAGCGGTATTATATTCAGCCCGCGCTCGGCGGCCTTTTTCACCGTGTACGCCGTACCGCTGTTATTTTTTCTGAGAAAACAGACCAAGCAGTCAGCGCTTGCAACTAAAGCGTCGTTGCGCTTTCTCATACATTCAGGCGAATAACTGTCCGAAATATATGATACTTTATCGGATTTTATAAGAATTTCATAATAGGTTTCTTGATCGGCAAAGCCCCAATTGTTAGGCTGGTCGGGACAGGGTACAAGCACGGTGAGAGTAATGCCGGTATATTCCTTTTTTAAGCTTAAAACGCACTGCGCCGCCATAGTGTCAAAGCCGAGCGCGCCGCCGGTGTAAAAATTTCTTACTCCTTTGTCAATGAGCCTGCGCACAACCGTTTCAAGCTGGCGTTCGAGAGCCTGTTTTTCATATGCGGGTATTTTTCTGTGCCCGCTGAAAGAACAATTTTTCATAACATACCTCTTTGGCTTTGTAGTTTCGCTCTCACACAACCGAACAAATGTTCGCATATTTATTATACACCATTTTTTCGAAAGGTCAAGAGGAAATATTTGTAATATGCAAAATAATGTGATAAAATTATAGTCAACAAACAAAAGGAGCAGACTATGGCTATAAAAAATTCCGCCGAACAGTTAATAGGCAACACGCCGATTGTAAGACTTAACAATTTTGAACAGGAGCAAGGCATATATTCGCATATTTTTGCAAAGCTCGAATATCTTAATCCCTCGGGCTCGGTTAAGGACAGGATAGCGGCGGCTATTATTGACGACGCCGAAAAAAGCGGCAGGCTGAAAAAAGGCGGAATAATCATCGAGCCGACCTCGGGCAACACCGGCATAGCAATAGCGGCAATTGCGGCGGCTAAGGGCTACAAAGCCATTATCGTTATGCCCGAAACAATGTCCGAAGAAAGAAGAAACATTATAAAGGCGTACGGTGCTAAGATTGTGCTTACGGACGGCAGCCTCGGTATGTCGGGCGCAATAGCGAAAGCCGAAGAGATAAAGAAAAATAATGAAGGCTCGCTTATAGCGGGACAATTTACAAATCCCGCAAATCCGAGAGCGCATTTTGAAACCACGGGTCCCGAAATATGGCGCGACACCGAGGGAAAGGTCGATATATTTATCGCGGGCGTCGGCACGGGCGGCACGCTCAGCGGAACAGGTGAATATCTTAAAAAACAAAATCCCGATATAAAAGTGGTTGCCGTAGAACCCGAAACCTCGCCCGTGCTAAGCAGCGGCAAAGGCGGAAAGCACGGTATTCAGGGAATAGGAGCCGGCTTTGTTCCCGAAACGCTTAATACGAAAATTTATGATGAAATAGTAACCGTAAGCGACGCTGACGCACTCGCTTACGCAAAAAAGCTCGCCGTCACCGAAGGCGTAGCGGTCGGCATTTCGGCAGGCGCCGCGCTCAAAGCGGCTGAAGTCGTGGGAAAAAGGGCGGAAAACAAAGGCAAAAATATAACCGTCATCCTTCCCGATAGCGCAGACAGATACTATTCCACGGCATTGTTTAAATAAGCTTGTTAATTGAAAAATGAGAATGGGTGCCCTTCTCATTTCAACCTGTAGACAAAAGATTTTGTCTACAGGTTGTCAGAGGTTGAAAAAGTGAGAAAAAATTTGTCAGCCTCTGCGCTGAGCTGTATGTTGATACTGCAAGCAGAGGCTGGCAAAAGTGCAAAACCGCTGAAACTACGACAATGTTTCAGCGGTTTCCATTATTGGTTACATTTAAGGATGTGTATTAAATTGATTTTGTTTTATAGAATTATTTGCACAAAACTTAAAAATCATAAAAATAATTATTGTCTGCACGGTTTTAGCCACTTTGTCGACACTCTGAAATGAGAATGGGTGCCATTCTCATTTTTTTGTTGTTGCTTTAATTTTTTCTTTTATGTTGTCTTTGTTTTCCTGCACCTTGCCTTTTATGTGTTCGGTGTTTTCGCGTGCCTTTTCCTTAAACTCCTCGGTGTTCTCCTGCATCTTGACTTTGATATGGTCGGTGTTCTCTTGAATTTGCGCCTTTACTTGTTCGGTGTTTTCTTTCACCTTTTCTTTCATATTCTCGGCTGAGCTTCTGAGCTTATCGGCATAATCCCTCAGGTATTCCTGCATATTGCCCCTGAAAACGAAAGCGAATTCCGCTTTTTGATTTTTCTGTTCTCTCGATGCCGCAATATTTTCTTTAAACTCGGCATAGAAAACGACAATGCCGTTTTCTTCGGCAAATTTTCTGATTTTTGCGCTCACCTGCATAGCGTAAGCGAAGTCAACCGCAAGAATGCCATAGAACACGCCGAAAACGAAAAGCATATAATTCTGCGCTATGAGATAGTCGACTATATCGGGCAGCCACGAGTGAAAGCCTAAGTAGTAAACCGCGCCGACAGCCGCCCATATAGCTGAAAACAGCGGGCAGATAATGCCCTTGTAGTTGCCCCACTGATTTCGGTAGTCCCACAGGCGGATTTTCATTTTAAGTATAAAAATTTCACCTGCGATAAGCTCAACAACCGTCATAACCACAGCCATTGAAAGTATAATCACAATCGCTTTTATTACGGCGTTGTCGGTAAAGTTTAACTGCTCGCCGAAGTAGGAAAGAAAATAGAGTGCGGAAAGCCCGAAGCCGTAAATCGGTAGGCAGGGGCCTGTTAAAAATCCCGGATTTATCCAGCGGTTTTTCTTGTAAGCAAAACGCATTTTAAAATGCCTGAAAAACAGTTCGGCAATCCAGCCGCCGACGGAGCCGATTATAAAAAGCGCCGCAAATCTTAATAAGTAAACCATAATTCCCTTTTAATAGTGTTTTTAATATGATTAATGTTTTGTAATTATAACTATAAAACGCGGCAAGCGCAGTTTTTGTCAAAATTGATAAACGAAGTTAACCAACAGCTAACATTATACCACTTTTAAAAATATAATCAATGCTTTTTTATAAACGATATTCTATATTAAGACACGGCGTTTATGACGACATCGGCGAGGTGGTAAAGCCACAGACCTATGCGGGTGAAGAATGCCGAGAAGGCGGAGGGTGAGTCGAGTTGCACCTTTGCTTCAAGCGGAGCGGACTGAACGCCGTAAGCCGTTTCGGCGACCACGCTCACTGTATATTCGCCCTTGCTCAGTCCCTTGAGCTTCAGCTCAACCGTCTTTTTTCCGTTGGCGATAAAATATTCGGGCTGCGCCCAAGTTTCGGAAACGGTTTTACCGCTTTCGTCCTTAGCGTAAGCACGGTAGAGCACAACCGCAAAGCCGTCCGAAGATTTTGCAAGCGGAGCCGTGACGGTGCAAGTGCCTTTCTCTGCTTCGGCGCTGATTTTTGCACCGTTCTCAAAGACGGGAGCTTTTGAAATTTTCGCTTTATTTTCAGGGCTGAACTCGCGGTTATTCGGGTCGGCAGGATTATCCAAGGTGTATTCGCAAAGCACCTTTTCGGCAAGCAGGTCAACGCCCTTTAAGCGCAGGCGGTTCAATCTGTCAATTTCTACAATCCAGAAGGTGCTGCATTTTTTATTGTCGGGAGAAGAGGCTATATCGCGCAAATCCTCCACGGTGTAATCGGCGGATTTTACAGCGCCCGTACCTACTGCGGTAAACTCGCCCTGCCAGACGCTGTTCGGGTGATTGAGCGGATAGTGAGAGTGTCCCGAAAAGTCAACGACTTGCGGATAATCCTTTAATATATCGTTAAAATACGGCACGCCCCAGCGCTCAAACGAGGAGGAGCCGTAAACGGTGTTTTTAACGTGCTCGTGGTGCATAACGAAAACGGGCTTATCGGGGTCGTCGAGCACGGCTTCATCGAGTTGCTCTCTGAGCCAAGTTAACTGCGCTTTATCGTAATGCGCGGGGAACTTGCCGGACACGGAAAGTCCGATAAAGTGGTAGCCGCCGACAACAAGATGAAAGTCGGCGTTTAAGCCTGTAATTGATGAAATTTCGGCGCGCTCCTTAGTCCTCGACATATGGTAGCCATCGTGATTTTTTGCCGCTATCGCAAGCAGTCGGGTGTTTTCTTTGAGCGATGAGTCGAGCGTTTTTTTCAGCTTATTGAACTCGGTTTTTGTGCCGTCGTTGGTAACATCGCCCGCAAGCAGAAGTGCGTCAACCGTGGGGTGCTTTTTGTCCTCTGCGGCGGTGCGATAGGCGTAATTCATCATCTTTTTAATGCGCTCGGCATTAACATTGTCATCGTCCATTAAATGGGTGTCGCTTGCCGCAACAAAGCGCAGTACCGGCTCAAAAGCAGGCTCTAAAGTGAACGCCGAAGCGCTTGTACCGAAAACGAAACTCAAGCACAACAGCACCGATAATAAAGCAAATAATCTTTTTTTCATCATACCGCTCCCTTTATAATTGGTTTATAAAAATATTTTAACAAAATAGAGGCGCAAATGCAAGAGACGGGAATGAATTGCCGGCAAGCGGCATGATTTATTTAAAATCAAATTGTTCTTGAATTGTAATTAAAAATTTTTAAACACTATATTTAGTAAATAAATTAATTCATATTGACAATATCACTATACCGTGATATTATAAAATTGTAAGGGGGTGTTTTTGTGCCTGTTTTATCAAGATTTTACGGTATTATTATAAGAATGTACTTTTTACAAAGCGAACACAATCCGCCGCATATTCACGCTATATATAATGACGATGTAGCTGCAATAGACTTTATGACTGGCGAAGTGCTTGAAGGATATTTGCCTCCAAAGGCTCTCGCAATGGTTCAAGAATGGATTTCGCTTCATAAAAATGAATTGCTCGAAATTTGGGAAACTCAGGATTTCAAAAAAATAGAGCCGCTCGAATAATCGGAGGTGAGCATATGTTTCATAAAATTAAAAATGTTACTGCCTTGCCGGAATTTAAACTGAGCGTTCAATTCGCCGAAGGCGTAACAAAAATATATGATGTTTTGCCGCTTATTGAAAAATTTGACTCATTTAAGCCTTTGAACAACGCAGAACTTTTTTCGTCTGTCGAAACCGACACAGGCGGTTACGGTATCATATGGAACGACGATATTGATATATCCTGCGAAGAACTGTTTGAAAACGGCAAGAGTGTTTCAACTCCGTTTGACGGTTTAATGGCTTTCGGCGACGCCACAACTTTATGGAATTTAAACGAAAGCACACTTAGAAAAGCAGTTGCATACGGAAAACTCCGAAATGGCATTGATGTATGCAAATTCGGCAAACAATGGGTGGTATCAGTCGCCGCTATGCGCAGAGAATACGGTAATCCGACAAACTAAATAAGAACCTGACTTGCTCGCCGAAAGTTAGAACCTTGTTGATATTAACCATACCTAAAGGTGACCAATAATGCAAAAAACGCTGAAACTTCGCACAGTTTCAGCGTTTTTCCTTTTATCAAAGATTAATTTGTTTTAATTCTGCACGGTTTTAACCGTTTCTGACGCAAATCAGTCTTTATACTTGCCTCTTGCAACATATGAAGTATGCAGAAGCTGATGAGCCTTGTGGCTGTTCGGCTTCTCGAGGAATTCATTATAAAGCTTGATGATTTCGGGGTTCTCGTGAGACTTACGAAGTGTTGCCGCCTCGTCTGCCTTGTAGAGTGCCGACGCTCTGATTGCCTTATAATCGGTGAAATTCTTAACTCTTGCGGGAATGATAGGCTGACCGCCGCCGTTTACGCAACCGCCGGGACAACCCATAATCTCGATAAAGTGATAGTCTGCTTCGCCTTTAGCGAGCTTATCCATAAGGATAGCCGCATTCTTAGCGCCTGAAGCAACTGCAACTTTAACATCCATACCTGCGATATTATAAGTGGCTTCTTTGATGCCTTCTGTGCCGCGAACTTCTTTATAATCAACATTCTCAACGCTCTTGCCTTCAAGAACATCTGCCGCTGTACGAAGCGCCGCTTCCATAACGCCGCCTGTTGCGCCGAAGATTACAGCCGCACCTGTATCCTCGCCGAGCGGATTATCAAATTCCTCATCGGGAAGATTTCGGAAGTTAAGACCGACCTTTTCAATCATTGTTGCAAGCTCTCGGGTTGTGAGTGAATAGTCAACATCGGGCAAATCCTCGCCTGCGCCGTTTTCATCATCTCTTGTGATTTCAAACTTCTTAGCGGTACAGGGCATAATTGATACGGATACGATATTGTGCGGGTCAACGCCTGCCTTCTCAGCCCAATATGATTTAACGATAGCGCCAAACATATTCTGCGGGCTCTTACAGGTTGAAAGGTGGTCTGTTAACTGCGGATAGTAGTGCTCGCAGAACTTAACCCAACCGGGTGAGCAGGAGGTAATCATCGGGAGAGTGCCGCCGTTTGATACACGGTCGATAAACTCATGCGCTTCTTCCATAATTGTAAGGTCAGCGCCGAAGTCGGTGTCGAATACCTTATCGAAGCCGAGCCTGCGAAGTGCCGCAACCATTTTGCCTTCAACATTTGTACCCATCTCGTAACCGAATTCTTCGCCGAGACCTGCTCTTACTGCGGGAGCAGTCTGAACAACAACAACCTTTTCGGGATCTGCGATTGCTTCAAATACTTCGTCGGTATAGCTTTTTTCCTTGAGTGCGCCAACGGGGCAATTTACGATACACTGACCGCAGGCGATACAGGAAACCTCGCCGAGCGGTTTTTCAAATGCGCAACCGATATGAGTATCAATACCTCTGCCGTTTGCGCCGATAACGCCTACATACTGGTCGTTACAAGCAGCAACACAGCGGCGGCAAAGCACGCACTTGTTGTTATCTCTTACAAGCCATTTTGTTTCGTCAAGCTCATAAACGGGCTTCTCACCGTCATATGCTGCAGCATCTTCAACGCCGAGTTCACGGCAAAGAGTCTGGAATTCGCACTTGCCCGAACGGGAACAGGAGAGGCAGTTTCTGTCATGAGTTGAGAGCAAAAGCTCAAGAGTTGTTTTGCGCGACTGAAGCACCTTGGGAGAATTGGTTACAATCTCCATACCTTCGTTAACGGGATATACGCAAGCGGCAACAAGGCTTCTTGCGCCCTTAACTTCTACCACGCACATACGGCAGGCGCCGATTTCATTCATTTCCTTCATATAGCAAAGGGTGGGAATGTCGATGCCTACTTCTCTTGCAGCCTCAAGAATTGTTGAGCCTGCAGTTACGCTAACGGACATACCGTTTATTTTAATATTTACTTTATCCATAATCTGTCGGCTCCTTTCTTATTCTCTTACGATTGCACCGAACTTACAGTTGTCGATACAAACGCCGCACTTGATACACTTGCTTTGGTCGATAACATGAGGCTCTTTGACCTTGCCTTCAATAGCGTTAACCGGGCAGTTTCTTGCACACAGCGTGCAGCCCTTACACTTATCGGGAACAATCTTAATCTGAACGAGGTTCTTACATACGCCTGCGGGACACTTCTTGTCAACAACGTGAGCGATATACTCATCTCTGAAGTAACGAAGGGTTGAAAGAACAGGGTTCGGAGCGGTTTGACCGAGACCGCAAAGTGCGTTTTCTTTAATGTAATAGCAAAGGGCTTCAAGTCTGTCAATATCTTCCATTGTGCCCTTGCCTTCGATTATCTTATCGAGGATTTCAAGCAATCTCTTTGTGCCTACGCGGCAGGGAGTACATTTACCGCAGGACTCGTCAACCGTAAACTCAAGGAAGAATTTAGCGATGTCAACCATACAGGTTGTGTCGTCCATGATGATAAGACCGCCTGAGCCCATCATTGAGCCGATTGCAATAAGATTGTCATAGTCAATCGGAACATCGAGGTTTTCCGCTGTGATACAACCGCCGGAGGGACCGCCTGTCTGAGCAGCTTTAAATTCTCTGCCGTTCGGGATACCGCCGCCGATTTCATAAACAACCTCGCGAAGAGTTGTGCCCATGGGAATTTCAACAAGACCTGTGTTGTTGATTTTACCGCCCAGAGCAAATACCTTTGTGCCCTTGCTCTTTTCGGTACCCATTGAAGCGAACCAATCTGCGCCGTTGAGAATAATCTGCGGAATGTTTGCATAGGTTTCAACATTGTTGATGATTGAGGGCTTGCCGTAAAGACCCTTTACTGCGGGGAACGGAGGACGGGGACGAGGCTCGCCTCTGTTGCCTTCTATAGATGTGAGCAGCGCTGTTTCCTCACCGCAAACGAATGCGCCTGCGCCGAGCCTGATGTGAATATCAAAATCAAAGCCCGTATCAAAAATGTTTTTACCTAAAAGACCGTATTCGTGAGCCTGCTCAATCGCAATCTTAAGTCTTTCAACCGCGATGGGATACTCGGCTCTTACATAGATGTAGCCTTCGCTTGCGCCGATAGCGTAGCCTGCGATAGTCATAGCCTCAAGCACAACATGGGGGTCGCCTTCAAGAACCGACCTGTCCATAAATGCGCCGGGGTCGCCTTCGTCGGCGTTACAGCAAACATACTTCTGGTCAGCGTCGTTAGCCGCTGCAAACGACCATTTTCTGCCTGTGGGGAAACCGCCGCCGCCACGGCCTCTGAGTCCTGAAGCAAGGATAGTGTCGATAACCTCTTGCGGAGTCATTTCCGTAAGCACTTTACCGAGAGCGGCATAACCGTCCATAGCGATATATTCATCAATAATTTCGGGATTGATAACGCCGCAGTTGCGAAGCGCAACTCTCTTTTGCTTAGCATAGAACTTTGTTTCTTTAAGTGATTTTACACTGTCCTCCTGCACGGTCTCTTTGTAGAGCAATCTCTTAACGATTCTGCCCTTGAGAAGATGCTCCTCAACGATTTCGGGAATATCCTCGGGTTTAACCATGCTGTAGAATGCGCCTTCGGGGTATACTACCATAATAGGACCGAGTGCGCAAAGACCGAAGCAGCCTGTGCGGATAACATTTACTTCCTTTTGAAGCTCATTCTTTTCAAGCTCTTTATTGAGAGCCTCGATAATTTTATCGGAATGTGAGGAAGTACAACCTGTTCCGCCGCAGACTAAAACTGTTGAACGATACATTTACTTTCCTCCTTATTTGCTATATGCGCCGATAGTGTATTCGGCAACAACATTTCTGTTTACTAAATGGTCGTTGATAACCTTCTTTGCTTTCTCAGCGTCCATTTTTACATATGTAACCTTTTCCTCGCCGGGAACATATACCTCAACAACGGGTTCATACTGGCAAATGCCGATGCAGCCTGTTTGAGTAACCGTTACATTTTCAAGCCCTCTCTTTGCACATTCCTCAACAAATGTGTTAAGCACGGGGCGCGCGCCTGCTGCAATACCGCAGGTAGCCATACCTACAAGAACTCTGATATTGTCTTCGTTCTCGTTTCTGATATTAAGCTGTGTTCTCGCTTTGTCTCTTATAGCTTGAAGCTCAGCTAAAGATTTCATTGGTTTGCACCTCCAAATAAGTTATTTTCATTTTCTTCAAGATATGAGTTTATCCAAACCGTAACA
>CADBNM010000008.1 GCA_902796055.1 Oscillospiraceae bacterium | reverse complement strand
TCAATTTTAGCATGACCTTCACGGCTTGCTTCATTTTCAGCGCGTTGCATTTCTTTTTTTGTTGTTTCATCAATCTGCTTTGCTATATCAGTACATTTCTCAATAGCAGCTTTGTTAATTGCCCTTAAAAACCTTTTGGTTTTGGCAGGAGATTGTTGAATCATAGTTAAACTCCTTTATAAGCCGATTGCTTCGTGAACAATTTTCATTATTGAATCAGTCGGGCGTTTTTCATTATTGCTGTTCGGAATTTCAACTAAAAGAGGGGAATCGGAATCAAGTTTAATATCTGTAACAGTCTGAGAACAGTGGGTAGCAATATTATCAGTTATCAAAATAATTCCTATATTTTCATACTTTATCGCCTTTTTTAGTGCAATTTGAGCAGCATTATAATCTTCAACATATTCGCCTTCAATACCGGCAAGGTGCATACCTGTCAGTGTGTCTTTATCGTCACTAATAAGATAGAATTTCATAGTTAGTACTCTATTTTGAAGGAAGAATAAGAATTGAAATAACAACGCCGTAAAGAGCGATGGATTCACCGAGCGCAACGAAGATAATCGCTTTACCGAAAGCCTTCGGGTCTTCGCTTACTGCGCCGATAGCAGCGGGTGCGCCTGCTGCAACGGCAATACCGCCGCCTATGCCTGCAAGCCCGGTTGAAAGACCTGCAGCAAGGTAAGCCATACCTTTATCCAGACCGCCACTTTGTTGAGATTCTGTCGTTTCCTGAGTTTGAGTTGTTTGAGCAGTAGCTGTTGTATTATCGTCAGTATTAGCTGCAAATGAGCCGACTGCAAAAACAATAAGCATAACAAGAACAACTAAAAAAGCGATAGCATTGTATCTGAATGCCTTTTTAGCACTTGTGCCACTGATCTTCTTTTTAACTGCGATTGTTGCCGAAACAATAATTGTAATAATCGGTACCAAAACTAATAATAAATTCATAATAATCCTCCTAAATGAACATTATTTAATTTCTTCATATATGTTAACGGGTTCAAAGGCTTTGCCTTGTCCTGAGTAATAGCGTGAAAACATTTCGTAAAACTCAAGTCTAAGCGATTGAATACCCGTAAGCAATGCTTCAAGCGCAATTACAAGCGCGTTTCCTAATATCATTACTATAATGTATGTAACACTTATTTTGCTTCCTGCAAGAGTGGTTACAACCATCATCATACCAGCGTGAACAAGCACGAAAGCGCCTAATCTAAGGTAAGAAACCGTATTACTGAAGAATGAAAGTATACTTTCAAACAGTTCAATAAAGTTGGATAAAATGTAACCGCCAATTTGTAACTTATAATTTTTATCAATACTCTTTTCTTTAACATACTCGTGCATAAACATTAGCACAAGTCCGATAATGAGCAGAATCAACGGCAATTTTGCGGGCATAACGCTGAGCGTAGCTTTAAGTTCATCGTTTGCCATATAGTTTGTTGCTAGAAATACCATAGATGTGTAAGCAAGTATTCCTGCTATGCCGTTTGCACCGAATATTGCATCATCAAATCTTTTCAACCTGAATGCGCAAATTGTATTTATGAGCATAACCAGAAGCATTAAGAAAATACCTGTTGATATTGCTAAAATAAGTATTTCTGTTGTATTTTCAAAAACTTTAATAGGCAAGAAAGATAAGCCTATTTTTTTATAAAAACCGTCAAGCAAAGTTTCTATACCGAAAACCGAGCCAAAGACAGAGCCGAAAATACAACTGAAAATACCGCAACGCATAAGAATTGAGCCAAGGGGCATTTTCTTGAATTTTTGCATCAGGTAACCAATTAGTATGACTACTAAACCTTGACCTAAATCTGCAAACATAAGACCGAACATAATTGAATATGTGATTGCAAATAAAGGAGTTGGGTCAAGCTCATTATACGAGGGGAGACCGAACATCTGCACAAAATATGAAAACGGTCTGAACAGACGGATGTTTTTAAGTTTTATAGGAACTATATCAATAGTTGAAGCATTTGGTTTATCAATTTCAACTGTCAGCCCATCAAATTTTGAAGCTTTCTTCTTGAATTCATCTTCATAGTCAGCGCAAATCCAACCGGCATAAACAAAATAGTCTTCAGAGTCGTCTGTTCTGACAGCAGCATAGAGTTTTAGTTCATATACTGTATTCAGACATTTGATTTTTGAAGAAAGCTGAGTATATTTGTCCTTTTCATTTTTAACATACTCTTCAAGTTGTTTTGTGAGTTCCTCAATTTGATTTTCAATTTTAATATTATGTTCTTTTATGCTTTCGATAGCATCTTCGGCATTACCGTTGTAAGCGGGAACATAAGAGCGCTCAAAAGAAAGTTTGGTAAAAATATTATCAATTTCTTCTTTTTTGCTAATTGGTACAATGTAAGCGCCCCAATAACCGTCTTTAACTTCTTTACCTTTCATAAAAGTAACAAACGGATTATCTTTATAGATGTTCATCTGCAACTTTTCATAACTTTCTCTTGGCAGATAGCCGAAACGGAACTTTGTAAATTCACAATCGAATATATCTTTAAGATTTATATCCATATCTGCAAAATGCTCGTAGTTTTCAAGGAGCGTTTTATTGTTTTCGAATTCTTTTTGCAGTTCTTTTCGTTTGTCATAGTTTTCATGAATCACATTTAAAAACTGCTTAAAATATTCTGCATCGTCTTCGCTTTCATCCAAATCAGAAACATATTGATGAACTGTTGTAATACCGAATTCATCTGATAATTCTTCAATCATTTGTAGCACATCGGTATAGGGGTTTTCTAAATTAAGAGGAAGAAAACCCATTTTTTTAGGCAAAAATTCCATTGCATTTTCGGGCTGAAAATTACCGTCAATACAGCAATTTTTAATAAATGAATCCAGGTAAGAAGTGTTACCGAAAACGTTTACAAGCCGCATTTCCTGAATTGCCAAGTTATCACTCCAATCTATGCTTAATCATCTATGCCAATGAGATATTTTTGTATCTCGTCATTTGACATATTGTATCTTTTGCCTTCAACAATATGAACCACATTTTTAATTTCGTTCATACATAAATTAATGTAAGCAAGCACGCAGATGTTGGGATTTGTTGAAAACCTTAAATAGTGCTTATTAATTTTCCATAGGTTAAATTCAAATACGCCTTCGATATAAGATAAATCTTCCATCTTTATGCCTTTTCCGATTTTAGTTGTTTGTACCAATTCAACAAAATCGTGGTCATTTTGAGCATTTAAAATATCGAGCAGTTTTGAATTTGCAATAGTTCCGTGTTCCAAAATAATGTTTTTGCTTATTTCGTCAGTGTCAACGCCTGCGTTTTTCTGGCGGTATATATAACAAATATTAAAATTATCAATCTTTAAATCAATTATCTGATTAAATTCTTTTCGGGTTTTTTTGTCAAACTTTTGTGCCAATTGTTTAGAAGCTGTTGCATAGTAATCATAAAGCAAAACTTCAACTTTTGAAAAATCAAATAAATTATCTTCGCCTATAAATTTTTTTGCAATTTTACTGTACTTTGTGCGTTGCAATGCTTTAATTAATTCTTTTGCGTTAGAACTTTCATAAAGTTTTTTAATTTTAAGTTCGGATTTTTTCTTAAAGAAATCGGTGGGCATAAAAGAGAAAGCCCTTGAATAATCGGAAACAAGGTTTCGCGCAGCAGATAATATGACTTTCATATCGCTTTTTAACACAAAATAAGAGAAGAAATCATCATTAATTGTGTTTTCAAATCTGCATATTTCTTCAATGCTTTCATCAAGATATTTATTTAAATTAAATTCAATAATTTCAGCAGTGATATCTGTAATATTGAAAGGTGCCGCAAATATTTTTGAATAAACTGTTTTTGTTTTCAAATAATTTGCAATTTCAGAATTTGTTGAACAGGAAATAAGGTTTGAATAATCATTTGCTCTTAGCCTTTTGCCGTATTTTGTTCTGGCTTTAGCCAAAACAGCATTAGATGCTTTATTCAAAATCTCATCTCCCTTCAATGTTTTTAATCAATCGTGCGGCTGACTAACTCCTTTACCCATGCGTCTTTGTTTTTCTCATAAATTTCCTGCAATTTTTTGTTTGCCGCTTCGTATTTTTTATCAATTTTTTCTTTTTCGGATTCAAGGAATTCGTTTTCGTCCTCGGTGGTTAACTGAATAATTTCCTCAACGCTTTCTTCATAGTGCTGTTCTATTTCCTTGACTCTTTGCTCAATTGCCGTTTTGGAATCTTCAAGTTGCTTTTTGCTTTCATCGGTCATTTTGCGGGCTTCTTTATCAACCTCTATAATAGTTTTGATAAGTTCTTCCAATTCTTTCACTCCTTTTTGCAAAATAGAATTAAAATCATAAAAGCATTTTGCTGTTATAAGTGTAATGTCACATAATGCGGCAAAATGTTTAGGAAATCAATATAATATCTAACTCAATTATACTACACTTTATATTTTTTTCAATGGGAAAATAGCAAAAAATGATATATTTATTATTAAAATTTTGGTGATTTTTACGACGAAGCAAGTTTTAATGTAAATAATATTGACATATTATTTAATTTAATTTATTATATATTTATAACATTTGAAAGGAAAGGTAGTATGGCAAGAAAAAAGATTCCAACTGTTTCACAGGTTGAAGCAACCGTGGACAGACTATACGAAGAACTTGGCAGCCGCGTTAATGCAGTGTTAACAAACGCTTGCCCTATTGGTGTTGCGCTTGGTTTTGTCAGGCTTTGTCAGTCGCAGTCGTGCGGCAAGTGCACTCCCTGCAGAGTAGGCTTAGGTCAGCTTGCAACTCTTATTGAAAGCGTGCTTGACGGTGAGGCTACAATGGACACTATTGATTTGATTGAGAGAACCGCTCAATCAATTTATTTGAGCTCTGACTGTGCAATAGGCTATGAAGCCGCGCACATGGTATTGAAATGCGTTACGGGATTCAGAGAGGACTTTATTTCTCACATCCAAAAAGGACAATGTGTTTGTTTCTTTGATAGACCTGTTCCTTGCGTTTCAAGGTGTCCTGCGGATGTTGATATTCCCGGTTATATTGCTCTTGCGGCGGCAGGCAGACCTGCTGAT
>CADBNM010000007.1 GCA_902796055.1 Oscillospiraceae bacterium | reverse complement strand
CAAAGATTATCCTGTCCGTTAATTTTGCGAATAACAACCGCAACCTTTTTAATATGCGGCTGAGCAGCAAGCAAGCCTTCAATTTCACCAAGCTCAATTCTCAGACCCCTGAGCTTAACCTGATTGTCAAGTCTTCCTAAGATAAGAACATTACCGTCCTTATCCCACTTAGCGTAGTCGCCGGAGCGATACATTCTTTCGCCTTTATACTCAATGAACGCCGCAGCAGTCTTTTCGGGGAGGTTTTTATATCCTTTAGCTACACCGATTCCGCCAATATACAATTCGCCTATTACTCCGAACGGTGCAATATCGCCGAATTTATCAACAATGTATTCATGGTAGTTAAGCAACGGTCTGCCGACTGAAATGTAGCTTGCGCCGTTAAGTATAGCAGCATTTGAGGACACTGTTATTTCCGTAGGACCGTAGGTGTTAACAATTACGGCGTCCTTTGCCAATTCTTCAATTTTGTTTTTGAGCGAAAGCGGGTAAGCCTCGCCACCGCAGAGAATTAATTTACAGTTTGAAAGCGCTTTTTCAAACGGCTCATATTCAAGGTATTGAGCAAGGCGGGAAGGAGTTGCGTTAATGCAATCAGCGCCGTGCTTTTCCATAAGCTCGGATAAAGCTCTCGGGTCGTTCATTTCGTCCTCTGCGGTAAATATTAAGGTTTTACCGTGGCAGAGAGAAACAGTATGCTCCTTAAAGGACATATCGAAGGAAATGGTTGTTACCGAGATATAAGTGCTTATGCGCTCGCAAACATTGTGAACAATAGTATTAGAGGGCTGGTCTGTAAGGTAGTTGCATATACCCTTGTGGCGCAGCATAACGCCTTTAGGCTTTCCGGTTGAGCCGGAGGTGTAAATCATATAAGAGAGCTCTTCATCGCTCATATCAATATTAGGATTATCGCTGTTGTTACCATTGATGATATCGTCGATAATAATAACTTTTTCAGCAGGGTAATCTTCTGCTTTATCGGCGGTTGTGATAATAAACGAAGCTTCGCTGTCCTCAATAATATGATTGATTCTGTCGGCAGGGTATTGCGGGTCGCAGGGAATAAACGCTGCACCCGCTTTGTTAACGCCGAACAGGCAAGAGAAGAAATATGACTTTCTCGGCAAAAGCAAAGCAATGCTGTCGCCGACCTTAATGCCTTTTGCAATTAGGTTATTTGCTACTATGTTCGCGCTCTCATTAAGTTCTTTGTATGTAAGAGTTTTGTCTGTAGCGATAAGTGCAGTTTTGTCGGCGTTTTCTGCAGCCGATTTTTCAAACATCTTGTGAAGAAGTGTGATTTGAATATCAGCTGTACCCTCGGTGCTTACGCGCTCCATTTTTTTCATTTGAGCGTCAGGAAGAGCCAAAATATCTCTCAAGATTTCATTATTTTCATTTGATAATAAATCCAAAGTGCTTCGGATTTGCTCCGCAAAGTTTTCAATAACGGTATCATCAAACAATTCCGAGGAATACTGAAGCATAAGCTTTAAGCCCTTGGAGGTTTTGCGGATAACAATGCCGATATCGCGTCCCATCTTTTGCAACGGAACATACATTTCCACTTTCACTCCGTTTTTATCGTATACCTCGGGATACCACATATAGTTAAGGCTGACATCAAATATCGGATTGCGGCTTTCATCGCGCTGCTTAACAAACTCGCCTACAACCTCTTCAAACGGAAGGGAAGCGCCGTAGGTTGCGTTTCTTAAAGCCTTTGAAGCCGATTTTATGTAATCGGTTAAAGCCTCGTTTCTAATAGGCTTAACCCTTACCGGAGCGGTATTAACAAACATACCGATAATGTCCTCGCCTTCAGCGGGACGCATATTGGTAGGAATACCGAGCACTACATCTTCGGATGCAGTATATTTACCGAGTACAGCGGATACTGCGGCAAAAATAAGCTCAAATTCTGTGATTTCATATTTTTTTGCAGTATTGTCAATTTTAATTAACTGCTCGTTGCCATAGCAGAAGTCCAACTGTCTGTCCGAAAGCGGGTGAGAAGTCGGACGCTTGCCTTTAAGCGGCATATCGTTTACGGGAATGCCGTCTGCAAAAAGCTCGCGGTAGAAGTCCATACCGCCGCCTGCGCTATCCTTTAAGTCGAAAATATCCGAAAGGTCTATTTTGTTCTTTTCGGGGTATTTGCCGTCAAGCGCTTCTGCAAGCTCATTCAGGAATGTCTCGGCGCTTCCGCCGTCAAATGCGATGTGATGCACTGCTATATGCACAATTATTCCGCCATCGTCTAATTTATAAACCGTAGGCCTCACGGGAATACCGTCGTTAAGATTGAACGGTATAGCATAGTTATCAACTATATTGAGAACCTCGTCGCGGTTTTTGGCAGAGGTTACTTCTATTCTCGGGAGCTTGTCGGTTAAAACGCGCACGGGGAGTCCGTTTTCTTCGCTGTAGGTTGAATGGAAAGCCTCGTGTGCAGCAAAAACCTTGTCTAACGCTGTTTTCACCTTTTCAATATCGCAGCCGTCAATGATAAGCGCAATATTGAGGTTGTAAACAGTTGAGTTTTCGTCAAGCTTCTGCTCGAGGTACATTCCTCTTTCTAAAGAAGTAAGCGGATATATTCTTGGTGTTTTACTCTTCTTGGCAAGCTGTTTTCTTGAAGCTTTTTTGATTAATAAGCGTTCAATCATTCTTGGGGTTTTGCCTGCAAAAATATCTGATGTGGATATTTTATATATCGAGCAGTCGGAAGCAACCATGGCGCACTTAATTGAATCGCCGCCGAGCGCAAAGAAGTCGTCGTCAATACCGACGCTTTCAATTTTTAACACTTTTTCAAAAGCGCTGCAAAGTGCTTTTTGTAAATCTGTTTCGGGCGCTGCATAATCTGTTTTGAATTCGCTTGCTTTCGGCGCCTCCAGCGCCTTTCTGTCAAGTTTGCCGTTAGCGTTAACAGGCAACTTGTCGAGTTTAACAAAGAAAGACGGAATCATATAAGAGGGGAGTTTTTTGGAAATTTCTTTCTTAATGTCCTCTTTGTCGGTATGTCCTTTTTCAACATAGTAAGCAACGAGATAAACTTGACCGTACTGGTTTTTGAAGTCCTTAACGGCAGCGTCAAAAACACCGTCGCAATTCTTGATGATAGTTTCAATTTCGCTCGGCTCAACGCGCTGACCGTTAATTTTTACCATCCAGTCTTTACGGTTAAGGAAAATAATGTTGCCGTCTTCGCCGTTCTTAACAATATCGCCCGTGCGAAGCATATTCGGGAAACCGTCTTTGTCGGCAAAGGGATTTTTAACGAAAGTTTTTGCACTTTGTTCGGGCAAATGCAAATATTCGCTTGCAAAGTAGCCCGCAAGGCATAATTCACCCTCGTCTGCAATATTGCCGTTTTCATCAAGAATGTATGCTTTTTCATCACCTATGGATTTACCTATAGGTGTGTTGTGATACTTTTTGTCAACTTTAAATGCCAATATACCTGCAGTTTCTGATTGACCGTACATAACAACGAGGTTGAAATCCTCGCTGAATGTGTCGCTCACTCTTTCGCTGCCTGTGTAAACGCTTTTAAGAGAATCACCCTTAGGTGTGAATACTTTAAGCATTTTCGGGCTGATAAAAAGGTGATTTATTTTATTATCATCAATAAAATCAGCCAGCAATACGGGGTCACGCATAACCTCTTGGGGCATAATAAAGCCTGTTACATGCCCGCAAAGAGGCAGGAAAATATCGTGAACGGAAACAACGAAAGTGAACGGCGCCGCTAGGGCTGTCCTACTGCCTTCGGGCAAGTTAAAGTAATCGTTGTAACGGAAAACAGCGTCATCAATACTGCGGTGATGATGCAAAACGCCTTTGGGATTGCCGGTGGAACCTGAAGTATAAATAAGCAGAGCGGGGTCGTCATCGCCTGTTTCGATTACACCATCAAAAACTGCCTCGCTTTCAATTCCTCTCAAAAACTTTTCGTCAATATTCAGTTTTGCATCGCAGTCGTTTCTGATGTATTCGAGTCTTTCCTCGGGATATGTAGGGGAAAGAGGAGCATAAGCCGCACCTACAAGCCAAGCTGCATATATAGCGGCAATGTATTCTTTGCTTCTGGGAAGCTCTATAGTAACAAAGTCATTTTTTTCTATTCCCGAGCTAAGAAGCTTTGAAGCAATCTTTCTTGCATACTCATCAAACTCGGCATAAGTAAACGAATTGTTTTCTTCAGTATCGTAAACAACGGTAAAATCAGGGAAAGCCTTAATGTTTTCACTGATTTTTTTAATAAGTAAACTCATTTTTTTCTCCTATTTAACTAATTATTCAAAATTAAGCACTTTATCAAAGCCTGTCATGGTCAATAATTGCATAACATTTCTTGAAACATTTTTAAGCGCAAAAGAATCCTTGCCCACTGTTTGGTGCGCCTGAATAATTACGCGGATACCCGCCGAGGAAACATAATCCACCTCAGCCATATCGAGAATTAACTTGTCGCAGCCTGAGCAGCATGCGTTAACCTCTTTTTCAAGCTCTCCCGAAGTGAGAGTGTCAATTCTGCCGAACGGTTTCAAGGTGCAAATACCGTCGTTTAATTCTTTTTTAATTTCCATAATTTTTTCCTCCCTGAATGAGTTTATATTTATTGCTGATAAACGCTTATAGCGTAATCGTCTTTAATAGATGTTTTTAAATGTTTTTTTATTTCATCGTCTAAAACATTTATACTTTTCAAATCGGTTATGCCGCTGCCTACGCATTTGAAATATGCTTCCTTTGCAGTCCATATTTCAAAAAAACGCTGCTGCTTTACCGCGGGCTCGGCGTAAATGTATTCAAGCTCTTCATTAGTGCTCACGAATTTTATTAGTTTATCGTCAACCTCTCTCATTTTTTCTATGTCAATTCCAACTGGGCTGTCGCACAAAGCACACGCAACCATATCGCCGCTATGGCTGATATTAAAATAAATATCGGCATTTTTTACATAAGGCTTGCCGTTTGAATCGGTAAGAATAACTATATTCTCAGGCTTTACCGAGCAACGCTTTGCAATCATCTTTTTAGCAAGCATCTCGGCGCAAACGCTTAAGCGCTTGTCTTTTTCAAAACGCAAAGAGTCTATTCTTTTTTTCTTTTCCTCAGCCAAAAGCGAATAGTATTTTTCATATTCGCTCTCGCTCACATCATCAATACATAAAATTTCAAACATAGTCATTAAAAAAATAAATATATATTAATTTTATCATACTTATTACTTAAAAACAACTTAAAAGTGTGTTATTTTCAACTTCAACTCATTTTCCCACCTCATTTTTATCACTAACGCCCTAAAAATAGTCCTTTTGTGTCAATTTCCCTGCCATTTTGTATCATTTAATTGTTTTTACGGATTTCTTGTGGTATTATATTATGAGTAAATTTATTTTGGAGGCTTATTATGGCAAAGGTACAATCGGTTGAACCTAATATTGCACAATTAGCTAACGGTTGGTTAAAATCATATAAACTTGATTACAAACTTGAGCAGGAATCATTAAATACAGAGATAGATCAAGCACTTAATGATTACTACTCTAAAAACGGGGGTTCGGGCGGAAACAGACCGGATGCAAAACTAATTATTACAGATAAAAACTTAGTTAATTATCCTGTTTTAATTGAGTATAAGGGCTATAAAGATAAACTCGTTTTGCTGGATTCAGACGGAAATATTGCAAATAAAACCGCTAAAAATCAGCCTAATTTTAAAGCTATTAATAGCTATGCTGTTAATGGTGCTGTTCACTATGCTAATGCACTTTTGCATTACACAAGTTATACCGAAATCATTGCTATTGGTATGACCGGATATAAAGATGAATTTGGTAAACTTCAGCACGAAATTGGTGTATATTATGTTTCCAAAAGCAATTTTGGTGTTGGTCAAAAGGTTGATGATTACACAGATTTTTCATTTTTGAAAAAGGATAATGTTGACTCTTTTATTGAGAAAGTTAAGAGCTTGCAATTATCAACTGAAGAAATTGAAAAACTTAGGCAACAACGCGAACAAGAAATCAATGCAAGCCTTGTTAAACTCAATAATGACATTTACCAAAATGAGAAAGGTCTAAGTGAAAGAGACCGTGTTTATCTTGTTGCTGCTTCAATTATCGCAACTCTCGGCGTTCCCGGTAAAGTTGCTGCGTTGGAAAAGGCGGAATTGAAGTCTTCCACAGAAGATGGCAATAGAGATGGAGATATTATTCTAAGGAAAATTAATGCTTTTTTAAATGAAAAAGACCTCCCAAAAGAAAAGAAAGATCTTATTGTCAGAACTTTGCAAAACACATTGACTACTGACAATATCAATAAGGTTGAAAATGGCGAAAGTCAGTTAAAGCGTGTATTTACAAAAATCATTGATGATTTAGGCATTTACTATAAAATTGGTTTAAGCACAGATTTTACAGGCAAACTCTTTAATGAGATGTACAGTTGGCTTGGCTTTTCTCAGGACAAGCTCAATGATGTTGTTTTAACACCTTCTTATGTTGCTACGCTTCTTGCAAGATTAGCAAGGGTAAATAAGGATTCTTATGTGTGGGACTTTGCAACAGGTTCCGCAGGACTTCTTGTTGCCTCAATGAATGAAATGCTGATTGACGCAAAGAACAAAATCAAATCTCCCGATGCGCTTGCAATTAAATCCGCAGAAATCAAAGCAAATCAACTTCTCGGATTGGAAATTCTTTCCGAAGTTTACATGCTAGCAATTCTCAATATGATTTTAATGGGAGACGGCAGCTCAAATATTATCAACAAAGACTCTTTGAAAGAGTTTAACGGTAATTACGGCTTTGGCAAAACAGACGAAAAATTCCCTGCAGATGCTTTTGTTCTAAATCCTCCGTACTCCGCACCCGGTAACGGTATGGTATTTGTTGAAAAAGCTCTGTCCATGATGAGCAAGGGTTACGCTGCTATTATTATTCAGAATTCTGCCGGAAGCGGTAAAGCAACAGAGTATAACAAAAGAATTCTTAAGCATAGCACTTTGCTTGCAAGCATCAAAATGCCGATTGACCTGTTTCTCGGCAAATCAAGTGTGCAGACAAGTGTTTATGTTTTCCGTGTAGGAGAAGCACACCAGAAAGACGATGTTGTTAAATTTATTGATTTTTCCGTGGACGGCTACACAAGAACCAACCGTAAAAAGGCAAGCGTCAACTTAAGGGATACCGACCATGCAAAGGAGCGCTATGCAGAAATAATTGATTTAGTTCGCTTTGGCAAGGACAAGCTACACTATTAT
>CADBNM010000006.1 GCA_902796055.1 Oscillospiraceae bacterium | reverse complement strand
GCATCGTTTGATTTGTTCGGTACGCTTATGTTTTTACTCGTTGGCATCGGTTGGGCAAAGCCGGTTCCGATTAATCCGAGGAATTTTAAAAACCAGCGTTTGGGAACTGTTATTACCGCTGCAGCGGGTCCTGTTTCAAACCTTTTGTTTGCGTTAATCAGTTGTTTTGTATTCACCGCTTTAACAAAGTTTGCGCCTGCAACGGAAGCGGTTGAATATGTAAGAGACGCATTCTTAATATTAGCGACCATAAACATAATGCTTGCTGTATTCAATCTTATTCCTCTTCCTCCGCTTGATGGTTCAAGGATTATTTCAGGCGTTTTGCCCGATAAAATTTATTTCAAAATCTTTAAGTATGATAATATCATAAGAAACGCATTAATGGGCTTTATGCTCTTGGCGATGATTTTAAACAGATTTGATATCGACTTGTTCTTGCCGATAAGATTTGTTGAGAATTTAATATTAAAAGGTTTTCTCGCTCTTTCGTTTATGATCTTCGGCATGAATTAATTTGAGGTATTTATGGAAATACAATACAAAGTTGCTGATTTTGAAGGGCCGCTTGATTTGCTCCTTCACCTAATCAACAGACACAAATTGAATATTCACGATATTGAAATATTCACTCTCGTTGAGCAGTATATTGAGGTTGTTCGCTCGATGCAGCAAAATGATGAGATGGATATGGCAAGTGAATTTGTTGATATGGCGTCAAGGCTCATATATATTAAGACGGTTTCACTATTGCCGGTTCACGAGGAAGCCGAGGAATTAAAGAGAGAGCTTGAAGGTGAGCTTATTGAATATCAGGAGTGCAAAAAGATTGCAGAGCAGTTTTCAAAAATGACGGACGGTTTTAATTATTTTGTTAAGCCTGCCGAGCAAATTGAAGCTGATAAAGTTTATTCACGAACCCATGAAAGCTTTGAAATTGCAAATGCATATCTTGCTGCGGTCGGTAAAGGAAAGAGAAAGCTCCCGCCGAGCATTGATACTTTTAAGCCGATTGTTCAAAGAAGAATTGTGCCTGTTCAGGCGAGAATATCATATGTTATGAGAAAACTGTTTAAAAAGAGCAGGATTAAGCTTTCAACTCTTTTTAATTCTTCCCAAGACCGTTCGGAGCTTGTTGCGACTTTCTTAGCTGTTTTGCAGCTTGCCCGTGACAGAAAGATATATATTGAGGGCGAGGGTAACGAAATTCAGATTAAAACTTTAGAGGGAGATAAATAGAATGCCTTTAAATAAATCTGCGGCACTTGAGGCTATGCTTTTTGCGGCAGGAGAGCCTGTTGAAATTGATAAAGCTGCAAGTGTGCTTGAAATAGAAAATGATGAAGCGGTTGCTTTAGCCGAAAAACTCAAAAGTGAGTATGAGAGCAAGAACGGCGGCATCAGAATATTAAAACTCGGCAATACATATCAAATGTGTTCCGCTAAAGAGTATGTAACTTATATCAGAGCATTGCTCGAATTGAAGAAGAACACACCTCTCTCGCAGGCGGCGCTTGAAGTTCTTGCTATAGTTGCATATAACCAGCCTGTAACAAAAGCGTTTATCGAGCAGGTAAGAGGTGTTGATTGTTCGGGCGTTCTGCGTTCGCTTAATGAAAAAGAACTCATTGAGGAAAGAGGACGTCTCGATTTACCGGGTAAGCCGTTGCTTTACGGTACAACTAATAACTTTTTAAGATGCTTTACTCTTAATAGCCTTGATGATTTACCGGAACTTCCCGAAAAAGAAATTGTTGAGGACGGTTCGGAAAATCAAATCACTTTAAATGAAGCAGTTGAGAGTAATACTTCCGATAAAGAAGATACTCAAAACGATTAAGTGAAGGGATATAAACTATGTGGTGGAAAATACTTTTAGGCATTTTCGCAGTTATCTTCCTTATTCTCTGGCAAAATATTCACGTTATGGTTGCATATGATGGTGAATTTAAACTCATTGCGGGCTTAGGAATAATAAGGCTTGATATTTTGAAACTTCTCAAAAAGCCTAAAGAGCCTAAGGAAGAAAAACCTGAAAAAGAGGAAGAGAAGAAAGATAAAGGCGAAAAAAAGGAAGAAAAAGAGAAAAAAGAAAAACCTCCAAATGTTTTTAAAGAGGTTTGGATATTGCGCGGTGTTGACGGTGTAATAGACTTACTCGGCGAATTTTCTTCTATGCTTTATGAATTCGATGACATTTTTATCAAACATTTTGTAATAAGAAAAATTTATATAAGGTATTCTGTTTCAGGCGAAGACAGTGCACAAACAGCAAAAAAATTCGGGTTAATCAATGCTTTGGTTTATACTAATTTGGGTCTTATCGGCTCAAGGGCAAAACTTAAAAAGCACGATACTATCATAACCCCGGATTACCTTGGAAATCAGGATTATCAAGAAATTGAAATCCATATTTCATATAAGATTTTGTCAATTCTGGCAGTTCTTCTTTTTTCGGGTAAAGACTTAATTAAGATTATAACCCATGAAAAGAAAGTCAATCAAAGAATAAAAACAAAATCAAACAACAAAAAATCTAAACAGGCGGTGTAATTTATGTCAAATTCAGTTAATGCTAAACTCGAAGCTACAATCTCTCAGATTAAAAGTGTTGTTGATGTTAACACAATTATCGGTCAGCCGATAGTAGTAGGTAATGTTACAATTCTTCCCGTATCAAAAGTGACTTACGGTTTTGCAAGTGGCGGCACAGACCTCCCCAATAAAACAAACAAGGAACTTTTTGCCGGCGGCGGCGGTGCAGGCGTTACTCTTCAACCCCTTGCATTCCTTGTTGTACAGGAGAGCGGTGTAAGAATACTTGAAATTTCTTCCAAGTATAATGACGGTCTTGATAGGGCACTCACAATGGCTCCCGATATTATCGATAGGATTAAAGAAGCTATCGGTGGCAAGAAAGAAGACAGCGAAGAGACTGCAGAATAAGGACAATCATTTTTCGCATATAATCGTTTGGTGATATATGTGAAAAGAATTCTCTGTGTACTCATTGCGTTAGTCCTTGTTTTCGGTAGTTGTATATATTCTTCCGCTTTAAGCGTTAAAGCGTCCGCGGCGGTGTTGCTCGATAAAACAACGGGCGAGATGCTGTATGAGAAAAATGCAAATGAGCGTTTATCTATAGCAAGCACAACAAAGATAATGACCGCCATAGTGGTTTTAGAGAATGCTGATTTAAATGCAGTTCATACTGTTTCGTTCACCGAGGCGTCTATCGAAGGTTCTTCGTTGGGCATAGGAGCAGGTGATAAGATAAGCGTTAAAAACCTGCTATACGGTTTAATGCTTGTGAGCGGTAACGATGCCGCGTTTGCGCTTGCGGCTGCGACAAGCGGCTCGGTTGAAACATTTGTCGGGCAAATGAATAAAAAAGCCGATGAATTAGGTTTAACAAACACTCATTTTACCAATCCTGCGGGACTGAGCGATAATGAGCATTATTCCTCGGCATATGATTTGGCAATGATGTGTTCTTATGCTTTAAACAATCCTCACTTCAGAGAATTGTGTTCTTTGACGGATTATGAAATCACTCTTTTGTCACCGAAAAAGAGCATATATTTGCACAATCATAACAGGTTGCTCTCCGAATACGAAGGCTGCATAGGCGTCAAAACCGGCTATACCGAGCGTGCAGGCAGATGCTTGGTAAGCGCGGCGGTCAGGAATGAACAAACTTTAATTGCCGTCACTCTTAATGACGGTGATGACTGGAAAGATCACAAAAGAATGCTTGATTACGGCTTTTTGTCGTCTGCAAAATATGTTCCTGATTTTTCAAGAATAAGAATTAATGTTGTAGGCGGCAATAAAAAAAGTATAGGCGTTTTCGGAAAAGGTGCAATTTATATTCCAAAAAAATGTATTCCGAATATAAAACTGATTATATGCTCGGACAATCATTTTTTGTATGCACCGATTAGAAAAGACACTTATGTTGCTGTGGCAAGAATTGTTTGTAATTCAAAAATCTTGCTAGATATTAAGCTAAGCGCACATGAGAATGTAGTTTTTAAAACTGTAGAATAAATTTAAAATGGCTGATATAAATATAAGATTGCAAAAATATATGGCTGATAACGGCATTGCTTCCCGTAGAAAGAGTGAAGAGCTCATAAAATCGGGCAAAGTAAAGGTGAACGGTCATAAAGCTCTAATCGGGCAGAAAATTAATCCGAAAAAAGATATTGTATCTGTTCAGGGCAAAAAAATTCAAAAGGATGACAGGCTATACTACATAATGCTCAACAAACCGAGGGGTTATGTCACAACAACTAAGGATGAGCTTGGCAGAAAGAGCGTGTTATCGTTAATTAACGGTATTGATGCGAGAATTTATCCGGTAGGAAGGCTTGATAAAGACTCGGAAGGCTTGCTTTTGCTTACTAATGACGGCGAATTTACCAATGCTCTTACTCATCCCTCTCATAATGTAAGGAAGGTATACTCGGTAACAATTAAGCCTGTCGTTGAAGAAAATAAGATTAAAGAGCTTGAAAGCGGCGTTGTGATTGACGGTAAAAAAACCGCGCCCTGTACTGTAAAAATCGTTGAAACGAGAGAAGACAGGATGATGCTTGAATTCTCTATTAGCGAGGGCAGGAACAGGCAGATTAGAAAAATGTGCGAGAGCATAGGCGCTCAGGTAATCAGGCTAAAAAGAATTTCCGAGGGCGATGTCGGCTTGAACGGCTTAAAGTTAGGACAGTGGCGGCATCTTGAAACCAAGGAAATAAAAAAGCTTGCCGGACCCGCTATTGCTCAAAAGGCGCAGATGAAGCAGGTGAGAAAATGATAAAACTTATTCCCGTTGAAGAAAAAACTAAACTAAGCGCGCTTTGTGATGAATATTGCGTTGAGTTT
>CADBNM010000005.1 GCA_902796055.1 Oscillospiraceae bacterium | reverse complement strand
TTCAGATAAAGATAGCACGGTTACTAATTCTGGAGTTGATAAGATTCGTCTCCTTGTTGACGGTCAACCTTATGGAGAGGCACAGAAAGCCACTGGCAACAAGGCTACTTTCACTCTTGAAAAAGGTTATTTTGACACGTTATCTGCATACGCAATAGACAACGCCGGTAATGAAAGCGAAATTAAAAAGCCTACAGAGGTTAAAAGCAACAGCACAAGTGATTTAATTACAATAGATGATACAGTTGCAACAGTAACTCCAACAAAGCAACCAACCGGAAAGCATACTGACGCACAGTCCCGCGATTGGTATAACGATAATGCAACGGTTACATTTGAGATTGATTCTAATGATGCCGGTATTGCAATCAAACATATTGTATTGAACATCAACGATACTCCTATTACGGAAGATATTGAAGGAAATTCGCTTAACGACAATCTTGGCTCTAACAAGGAATTTACCGTCAGCACAAGCCAGACAGGGAGTACCAAAACCGGTGAAAATACAATAACTGGCACGGTTACATTAAAAAACGGAAAGACAACTGATATTAATGTTTCTCTGTATATTGATACAACAGAACCTGTTGTTACAGGATTTGAATTCACATCAAAAGGTTCAACAGCTCTTGAAAAGGCACTCAACTTCCTTACCTTTGGCAATTTCTTTAATGAAAAGATTGAAATAAAAGTAAGTGCAAATGATGAAGGGGATAGTGCCGGCTTAAAGAAAATAACTTTATACGGAGGCAAGGATGCCCTTGGTACTCAGCCTGTTGAAAGTGGTGTTGCAAAATTTGTTGTTCCGGCAGAAGATATTACAGATATTACAGATGAAACACTTCACCTTAATAAAACTATTTCTGCAAAGGCAATGGATAACGTAAATAATCAGACATCAGATTTCGTATATCCTAATACAACGAATTCATTGACCTTCAAAAATAGTGGCTTAATGATAGAAACAAAGAAGCCTACTATTGATGCCAAGATACCTTCTCCGGCAAATGAAAAGAATTCTGCTACAGCGGATACTAATGACTGGTATGCAGAAGATATAGATTTTGCATTTGACATTAATGATTCAGATTCAGGTATTCGTTCTATCAATGCATCTATTAATGACACAAAAGTGAAGATTGCAGTATTTAAGGATACTGAGGACAACGTTATCACCCCATATACAAAAGAAGGAGAATTAGTTTCAAGCAAAGAAAATTATTACTTTGTTGATAAAAAACAAGGTAACATTAAGTTTACAATTAATACTTCTCAAGGTGAAATTGCTAGCGATGGTTCATACACGATTACTGTATCGGTTGTCGATAATGCCGGTAATGTTTCTAAAACCTATAAAAAGACAATTTATAAAGATGTTGACAATCCGATGATTTCGGACTTTAAATTTGAATCAATCGGCTATCATAACGATAATAAAGTAGGCGAGAACGGTGTAAATCAGTCTCCTGTTATAGATACAAGTTATGGTTACTATTTTGTTAAAGATACTAAAGTAACTGTTACTGCACACGATATTATGCCTACATCGGGCATTAAAAGCATTACATATTATACCGTTGATAAAGATGGCGGTAAGAGCAAAGAAAAAACCGTTAATGTTGATGCTAATAACAAGATTTATTTCACTATTCATGCTAAATTTAAAGGTCAGATTTATGCTAAAGCAACGGATAATGTGAATAATACGACTAATGAGTTTGCTAATCCTAATAGCGCTATAGTTGAAAGTTTTGCACTGCATAAAAAGACAAGCAGTATAAAATATACTCCTGCTAAAACCGATGTAAACGGAAAGGCCTATACCAGAACCGCTAATGGTCAAATTCTCTATGCTGCAACTGCAAAAGTAGCAGTTGAAATAGTTGATTCTTATTCGGGAATCAGGCAGATTGATTGGGAAATCATTGCGCCGTATGATGATAAGAATCAGAAAGGAACAGTCACCGTTGATAACGATACAAGGGTTGTTTCTAAAGCAAAAAGCGGATATATTGCAAATTGTCTCGGAAAATGGAATAAAACCACTGAAGACAATTTAGTAACAAAGCTTACAAATGTGTTTACTGTTTCCAATAATAGCAACAATATTAAAATAGTAATAACTCTTACTGACAGAGCGGGTAATGTTACTAAAAATGTTGTTCAGGTTCTCTCAATTGATAAAACTGCACCGAAAATTGCAATTCAAATGAATGAGAATGATGACAATACTTATACCGGCTTCTTTAAAGTTGACAGAACAATAGATGTTTATGTTTACGAAAGAAACTTCAAATCAAGTGATTTTAATTTCGTTGTCAAAAACACCGATGATAACGGAACTGTATCGGCTGTAAATATTGTTTCTAAGTTTAAAAATATCGGTAAAACAGTAATTAACGGTTTGGAATGTAATATTTACAAAATGAGTTATAGGTTCTTAAAGGACGGAGACTATTCGTTTGCAGTTAACGCAAAAGATTTTTCCGATCATAAGACCGTTGATAAAGCTGTTAAATACAGCAGTTATAAGGGCGTTAATTATAATAAGCAAAACGATGCCGACAGAGCAATAGATAATCACTTTACTCTTGACCATGTTTTAGCGCAAGTAACAGTCACTTACGATAACAACAATGCGAAAAATGGTAAGTATTTTAACAAATACCGTACAGCTACAATTACAGTTAAAGAGCATAACTTTACTGATGCCAACGGCAGAATAACTTACACAAGAAAAGCTACAAAGGACGGCAAGAATATTTCTATACCGACAGTCAGTTCTTGGGCAAGAAACGGTAATACTTACACCGCTACAATCCGTTACGGTGCAGACGGTGATTATGAGTTCGGTATTGATGTAGTGGATAAGGCAGGAAACAAAACCAAAGACAGTCAGGTAAAATATCCTAACGGAAGAGAGACTTCAAAGAGCTTTACTGTCGACACCACAATTAATAAGCCTGTTATCGGCGGAGTTGAAAATGGCAAGTCATATAAAGGAAAAGTGATTCCGACTATCAGACTGGATGATGTTAATTATGACTCATGTACATACACTCTCTTAAGAACAAATCTTGATAAAAAGAATAAGCCGGTTACGGATAAATATATTATAGAAAAGCCTGCAAACAGAGTAACTGTTAAAGAGGACACCTTTAAAAAGATAAAAGAAAGTGATGGTATTTATACTCTTACAGTAACTATGCGGGATAAAGCAGGTAACAGTTCAAAAGAAGAGGCTACATTTACGGTTAACAGGTTCGGTTCTGTATATCGTTACAGTGATGGACTTGTGGCGTTAAAAGGCGCCTATGTAAATAAAGCGAGCTTACCGGATAAAATAATTATTACTGAGTTTAACCCGGATAAACTTGTAAAAGATTCGGTAAAGATTGAAGTGACTCGTGACGGTGCGCCCATAGACAATCTGGATGTAAAAGTCACTCCTATTGCCAATAATTCCGTAAAGATTGGAAGCAGCGGATGGTATCAATATGAGTATCAGTTTGCAAAGTCTAATTTTGAGCCTGACGGTATTTATACTGTTGCTGTAGCATCTGAAGATACCGTAGGAAATAAACCCGAAACGACAAACGATTCAGAGATACTGTTCAGAGTTGACTCAACATCACCTGAAATAGTTAATGTAAAAGGTCTTGAGAAGGCGAGCGTAAATGCTGTAAAGCAGGATGTTAAATATAGCGTTTACGATGCAATCGGACTTAGGCAAATTGATGTTTATTTGAATGGCAAAGTTATAGATACTATTAAAGAATTTGAAGATATATCAAACTATGAGGGTTCGTTTACTGTTGGCAGCGGATTTGAAAACAAAGTTAAGCTTGTAATAACAGACCTTGCAGGAAATGTTACTACTACAAGTGACAAGAAGTTTGACCCGGAATTTGATTTCCATGATGTTATCACAGTATCAACTAATGTATTTGTACTTTGGTATGCGAATAAAGCATTATTCTGGGGCTCTGTTGGCGGTGCAGTAGCGGTAGCAGGCGTAGTGATTTTCTTAGTTACCAATAAGCGCAGAAAGAAAAATGCGAAAAGTCAGCCCGCCGAACAGTAAAACATTATAGAAGGTAAGTTCAAACTCGAAAAATAAATTATCGGGGCTGCGTTTTTTCACAGCCCCATATAGAGTTTTTAAAAACGAGGTGTATTGATGAAAGAATTAATTGAACAAGGGTTAATTACAGAATTAACAGGCAATCAAAATATACAATATGTGTTTAATGATTCGGGACTTTTTTCATTAACGGAATACAAAGTTTTAAAAAGTCAAACCAAGAACTTCGTTAAGTGTTCAAAGGTGCTGTATAACGGAAAAATAAAACTATTATATTCAAGCGCCGCTTACAAATCTTTCAGAAATATGCTTCCGACAATAGATATTGATACCTTCTTAATTATTCTTTCCAATGTTTTGAATTGCATAACAGACATTAAAAACAACGGCTTTTTATCGTGTAATGACCTGGATTTATCGTATGAAAAAATTTTTGTAGATCAAAACACTTTGGAAGTAAATTTGATTTATTTGCCTCTTAATGACTCTAATGCAGACACAAGTGCTTTTGAAAATGAACTAAGAAGTGAATTTATTAAAACTCTTTCAGGAACACCTGCTTTTTCGGGAGATAAAGCGGGCAGGGTGTGTTCATATTTAGCTAAAGGCACTTATAATTTAAATGATGTTAATACTGCAATAAAGAATGAAATAACAGGCGGTATGCCTAATGATATTGATAAGAAAGTTTTAACATATTCCGTCCCTGCAAAACAGCCTGCTATGGTATTTTCTTCCGTGGATGCGTCTTTACTAATAAACTTTACTATTAATAACAGCGAATTTGTTATTGGTAAAAATGCTGCCCAAGTAGATGGCGTTATTTCGTTCAATAAAGCAATAAGCAGGGTTCATTGTAAGATAAGTTATCAAAATGGCAGTTACTTTATAACAGATTTAGGAAGTGCAAACGGCACATATGTTAACAATTCAAGGATAGTAGCACATCAGACGAAGCTTTTGAATTCGGGAGATATAATCCGTTTGGCAAATACTGATTTTAAAGTTGAATTTTAGGGGAGGCACTAAGAAATGGGAAAATCAACTATTATTTTAGCTGATAACGATGAAAAATTTTTAGCACCTTTGGAATTGAAATTTTTAGATGAGTTAGACGATAATGTGGAACTGGAAATAATAACCGATACGGAATATTTCAGGAAGTATTTTTCTTCACCTAAAAGCGGAAAAATTTTGCTGATAAGCGAAGAACTTTATGATGATTCATTACAAAAGCATGACATTGACAATATTTTTGTGCTTACTGAAAACATAGACGAAGGCGGCACGGAAGACTTAATAATTACAAAAATTTTTAAATATACTTCTCCTCAGGATATTTTTAAGCAGGTCACATCTTTAAGCCCTATTGATAAGAGCCTGCATAAAGAAAAAGAGACAACTGTTTTATTGGTCTATTCTGCTTCCGGTGGCGTGGGAAAAACTACACTTGCGCTCGGTATCAGTAGCGCACTTGAAAAATCTTTCAATAAAGTTTTATATGTAAATGCACAGCGTTTAAATTCTTTTCAACACTATTTTAGCAATCAATCTACTTTGCCAAACAGTGCAGTTGGAGAATTTGCAAATACTTCAGGAAACATGTTTGGCAGAATCAATCATTTCATCAGAAATGAAGGATTCGATTATTTGCCGCCGTTTAGCATGGCGCTTACTTCCATTGAACTTGATTTTTCAGTTTATGCTCAGATGATTGAGTCGGCTAAAGCTACAAAAAAATATGATGTTATTATTGTAGATACCGATTCAACCTTTGATAAATATAAAACCGATTTAATAACTTTAGCAGATAAGGTGTTTGTAGTTGTGAATCAAAGCAAGAGCTCAGTCTGCGCAACCTCCTCGTTGTTGAAAAATATAAGTTGCAATGATGATAAAAAATACTTCTTTATTTGCAATAATTTCAATGAGAGTGCGGCAAATTCATTAACTACGGAAGAAAACGCTCAACACTTTATAGTAAACGAATATGTAAAACACTTTGATGATTTTGATAGCTTGAAAATTTCTGATTTAGCAAAAAAAGCTGATATTCAAAAAGTATCATACTTGGTTATTTAGGGGGAAATATGGATAATAGAGCAATTATTATTTTCAAAATATTAAAGAGACAATTTGAAGTTGATTTAGAAATTCCTCTGGACATTTCTGCCAATGAACTGGTAAATGCACTTAATACAGCTTATGATTTAGGCATTGATGTATCAGATGTTAAGAATTGTTATTTGAAGTCCGAAAGCCCTATTGCCTTATTAAAAGGAAACAAGCTTTTATCAGAATACGGCATCAGGAATGGAACCATTATTATTTTTACTGAATAGAGGAAAATACTATGCAATACGGTTATTTAATTAAAATATTAAATAAAAACTTTTATAAAGAGATTCAGCTTCCGGTCGATTCGGAACGCATAAAAGTCGGTCTTGGAATTGATTGTGATGTTCGTTTTTATAAAGAGCTTTTCTTTGAGGATTTTGAACTTATTTTTTTCAAATCGGACGAACAGTGGCAATTGGCTTGTTCTGATAATTTATATATTGATGCAGGTGATGTCAGAAAACTTATGACCAAAAAGTTGTCTCACGGTGATAGCTTTGCATTAAAATATCACAATTTCGAGAATGAATTATTTAGAATAGATTTTGTTTTAGATTTTGATAATGAGAATAAAGATTATGAGAGAGTTATTGATATTTCAAGTGCTGCTACAGTTTCAATTGGCAATACATCAAACTGTAATGTTGCTTTAAATAGTCAGTATATTAAAAATGACTATATCGAATTAATAAAAAGCAATAACGGACTATTACTTCAAATAAAATCCACTACATATGGGATATATATTAACGGCAAACTTGCCAAGAACGGAGAAACTGTTAAAAGTTCTGATTTCTTTTCTATTTCCGATTTTAGTTTTTATTATAAAAACGGAAAACTAAGAACTTCCAAAAATGTCAGAGTTAGCTGGTTAAACTATTTTGATGATACAAATAAGAACAACTATCCAAAGTTTAACAGAAACACAAGAATAAAGACAGTTTTAGATGAAGAGAAAATAGAGGTTCTTGATCCTCCCGCAAAGCCGCAAAAACAAAAAAATAACATCTTACAAAGATTATTACCATCAGCAGGAATGATTTTGGTTTGTATATTAATGGCAACGATGGGAAGCGGAAAAGAGGGCGGTGCCTCAATTGCGATGTTTGCAATGAGCGGTATTTCAGGAACAATGGCAATTATCACTTCAATCATTGCTATAGTAAATAGTAAAAAAGAGTTTAAAGAACAAAGTAAAGAAAGAATAGAAAAGTATACAAAATATATTGAAAACAAAAAGAAAGATATTGAAAAGTTTCGCAATATAGAAAGAGCAGAGTTAGACGAAATTTATATCAATCAAGATGTTATAAAAAGAGAATTTGCTGACTTTTCGTCAGATTTGTTTGACAGAACACCTGAGGATGATGACTTTTTAAGCATTAGGTTTGGAACCGGCTCAAAAGAGGCAACGAAAGAGGTTAGTTTCAAAAAGCAAGAGAGACTTGAAGTTGAAGATGACCTTCAAGAAATGCCTGAGAAAATCTACAATGATTATAAATATTTGTCTAATGCGCCTATAGAAGTAAATTTAAAAGAGTTAAACGCGATTGGCATTGTAGGCAGTGAAACAGACAGATATGAATTATTCAAAAATATTGTTTTAGATATAATAGCGCGTCAATACCATTCAGATGTTTCGTTGTTCCTTGTCAGCGAAGAGAAAAGTTTTAAAACACTTAGATGGATAAGGCTTTTGCCTCATATTTTTAATGAAAAAATCGGCATAAGAAATATTGTCTGTGACGATGACTCCAAGAACATATTGTTTGAGTACTTATATAAAGAATTAGCTTTAAGAAAAGAGGATAAAAATTTCGATAAAAGGTTAGTTGTATTTATTTATGATGAGTATGGATTTAAAAATCATCCGATTTCTAAATTTGTGAACGAAGCAAAGGAGTTAGGCGTTTCATTTGTATTCTTTGCAGATAAAAAAGCAGATATAGCGCAAGGTTGTGACTACCTGATAGAAATTTCCAACGATAATACTGCAGTATTGATAAATACAGCAGATAAAAACAATTCTTATGAGTTCACATATCCAACGATTAGCGATAAGCAAATGTCTGCCATCGTTAAATTGGTTGCGCCTGTATACACAGAGGAAATTTCGCTTGAAGGCACGCTCACAAAGAATATATCATTGTTCAAATTGCTAAATATTTTAGCAGTCGATGACATTGATTTAACTTCAAGATGGGGGAGTTCACAAGTGTTTAAAAGCATGGCGGCTCCTTTAGGCGTATCTAAAAGCGGTATTGTTAGTTTGGATTTGCACGATAAAGCGCACGGTCCTCATGGTCTTGTTGCAGGTACTACCGGTTCGGGTAAATCCGAGATTTTGCAGACCTATATTTTATCTATGGCAACTCTTTTCCATCCTTATGAAGTTGGTTTTGTAATAATCGACTTCAAAGGCGGTGGCATGGTAAATCAATTTAAAGATTTACCGCATTTGATGGGTGCCATAACGAACATTGACGGTAAAGAGATTGACCGCTCGCTAAAATCAATTAAAGCAGAACTCCAAAAGAGACAACGCTATTTTGCCGAAGCAGAGGTAAATCATATTGACAGCTACATAAAAAAATTCAAATCCGGTGAGGTTAGTGAACCGCTTCCGCATTTGATATTAATTGTTGATGAATTTGCCGAGCTCAAGGCGGAGCAGCCTGAGTTTATGAAAGAGTTGATTTCTGCGGCTCGCATCGGTCGTAGCTTGGGTGTTCATTTGATTCTTGCCACTCAAAAGCCAAGCGGACAAGTTAACGAACAAATCTGGTCAAACTCAAGGTTCAAGCTTTGTCTTAAGGTGCAGGACCAACAAGATAGTAATGAAGTTCTGAAGTCACCGTTGGCTGCTGAGATAAAAGAGCCGGGACGAGCATATCTGCAGGTAGGCAACAACGAAATTTTTGAGCTTTTCCAGTCTGCATATAGCGGTGCGTCCGAGAAATCAGACAATAATAATACAAAAGAATTCAAAATATTTGCTTTGAATAATTCGGGAAGGAAAATACCGATTTATGAGCAGAAAAACAAAAAGACTAAAGAGGGCAATTCAACTCAGCTCGACGCTATTGTTAAATATGTAGACGGCTACTGTAAAGATAATAGTATTAAGCGGTTGCCAAATATTTGTCTGCCTTCTCTTGAAAAGATTATCAACTTTCCCAAAAAAGAAGAATTGCTTCCGGCAGATTATTCTGTTAAAACCGAAATCGGTATTTATGATGATCCCGATAACCAGTATCAAGGCACATATTCAATTGATTTGGCAAATCAAAATGTTATGATTATCGGTTCGGCACAGTCAGGCAAAACCAACATTTTGCAAGCAATGATTCGCAGTATTGCCACAAAATTCACTCCGAATGAAGTCAACATTTATATCATCGACTTTGCTTCAATGGTATTAAAAAACTTTGAGGCACTAAACCATGTGGGTGGTGTTGTTACTTCTGCGGAAGACGAAAAATTAAAGAATTTAATTAAACTTCTTTTCGAGGAAATAGAGCAAAGAAAAGAGAAACTAATGTCTGTCGGCGTCAGTTCTTTCTCGGCATATAGAGAATCAGGTGCGACCGATCTTCCTCAAATAGTTCTTATGATTGATAATATAACTGCTTTGAAACAGCTGTATTTTGAAGATGATGAAGAGCTTTTGTACCTGTGCAGAGAAGGTTTAAGTGTAGGCATATCAATCGTAATTGCTAATTCTCAGACTTCGGGTATTGGCTATAAATACTTGTCTAACTTTTCCTCAAAGATTGCCCTGTTTTGTAATGATTCAGGCGAGTATTCATCGTTGTTTGAACATTGCAGAACATCACTTGATGATATTCATGGGCGTTGCATAATTGAGATAGATAAAACCCATTTGGATTGTCAGGCATTTTTGGCATTTGAAGGTGAAAAAGAAATTGACCGTGTTAATGAAATCAAGCAATTTGTTGAAATCATTAATAGCAGAAATGCGACCGAAAAAGCAAGACTTATCCCGGTAATACCTGAAATCTTAACTGGTAATTATGTATTTAATGCTTTCGGAAACTATATGAGTGAAAAATACTCTGTTGTTGTAGGTCTTGATTACGGTTCTGTAAGCCCGTTAGTGCTTGATTTGAAAAATTTAGGTATGCCGTTGGCTATCACCGGTGGTGATGGAACGGGGCAAAACAATTTCTTTAATTATATTGTTAATTTCTTAAGTATTAAATATGCAGAGCAGTCAGAAGTTTATGTGATTGACGGAATAAGTAGGGAATTATCGGGATTTAAAGATGTTGATATTGTGAAACAGTATGAGTTTTTGCCTGATAAGTCGGCGGATGTAATTTCATTACTCGAAACAGAATTACAAAGCAGATATGAAGCGCTTGCTTCTGGAGCTGAGGACGTTGAAGATTACAAACTTTTAGTATTAATAATTAATAATTATGAGGCACTTGAGGCGATCAGTAATGATATGAAATTAATGGATTCCTATAAAAACATTATCAATAGATATAAGAATTTGAATGTTTGTGTGTTGGTGGGCGACTATGAAAATACAAATGTTTCATATGCCGCACCTGATATAGTAAAAATGTTGCGTGATTCAAGGCATTTCTTGTATTTTGATGATATTACGAACCTTAAAATACTCGATATGCCTTTGGCTGTAATGCGCGAATACAAAAAACCAATTGATGTAGGCGACGCTTATTACATCAAAGATAACGACTGCTATAAAGTAAAAATGGTCAGAAGGTAATTTTGGAGGTCGAAAATTGAATAAAGCAGAATTGACTTTGAAAATCAACCAATTAAAAAGAGAAATAAAAGAACTGGAAAATTCCAAAGCAAAACGCAAGAAAAAAATTGAAGCGAATAGAGGTGTGCTAGATGAAGCAACAAGATCAAAACGCAATTTTAATGATCGAGTTGCACAATCGCAAAGAAGCTTATTTAATCGATTAGGTAATATTGAGGGATCATTTTCTGTCTTTTATAAGAAACAATATAATGATGTTTTAAAAAAAGGAGACTTAGACAGAGCAACAATGCATCTAAACGATACAATAAAAAAGTCTAAGCAAGCAATATTGAAAAATGAAGAAGAGATAGCTTCAATTAACAGGAAAATTGACATAAAGAAAAGGCGACTCAAAGAATATCAGAAAATGCTTGTAAATATGAAAGGGAATTAAAATGGAAAAAGAAATTAATGTCTTAAAAGAATCAAATTATTCATCTAAGATTTTGGCTTTAAAGTCAGATGTTAAAAACATGAAAACCAATCGAGAAGTTCCCGGAAGTGGCAAGGTACAGAATTCAACATTTGAATTGGCAGCACAAATGGATATTTTGTTTAGTAGCTATGAGCAATTGTACGATGCAAGTTATCATTTTGTAAATAACACTGTAAAAGCCTTTAATAAAGCAGACAACACCGCTGCCAATAAAATTAAATAATTATTAGGAATTGAGATAAAAAATGAAATATAAATATCAAGCTATTAATAATTATAAAGCTAACCAAAATAAAGACTTTAATACTGCCGGTAAAGCTTATGAGGAATATCTTCGGTTATTAAAAAGAGTAAATAAAGAAGAAATTAAATCGGGTAAGGTAGCAGAACAGTTGAAGGATTATATTGATTATTCTGCTAAATTAGCCACTGTAACTTCGCAAGTAAGTAAGGCGGTTTCGAAAGATTTAACGCTTTTTTTGGAAGATGTAGACAAAGCTCAGACTTATCATGGTGAAAAAGTACTCTATCCGGCAACACATGCTGGAATGAGAGACTATTCTTCTACTAAATTACATTCTTTAATTTCTGCATGTGAAGATAGTAACTATAGTTCGAACTTCTTTACGGTAGCATTTAATGGTTTGGAAAACGCTTGGTTAAGATTCTGCAACTGGTTTGATTCAAATATAACCGATAAGATAACAGGTGCAAAAAAGAGTGTTAAAAAATACCAAGAAAGAATGCTTCAAATGAATGATGTGACATTCAAAATTCTAAAGAACATATTCAAAATGGCGCAAAGTGCTGATTCTAATTACGGTGATAATTTGCACAAGAGCAAGGAATTAGTTGAAAAATTGGTATTATGTATTGAAGAATTATCTTTAGTTATGCAGGAAGGAGCAAGAGATTATAATAGTTTTTCTATGGATGATCACCGTGAAAAACTTAATCACTACTTCGCGGATTTAGAAGAGAAACTGAATGAAGTGAAGGAAATATATGATGTTACTGATGCTGATTTGCAAGTTGTAATTGAAGAACTGGATGGAGATTTTCTTGCCCAACAGTTAAAAGATATAGAAGCGTTTATTGATTCCATTGACATTGGTGATTCGTTGGAAGTTATTTTCTATAATTTGGATGATGCGGCGCTTGCAGATTTGGGTTTTGATAACTATGAAGATATTTTATATGAAGAGGATGTTTTAAGTAATATAGCTATCATCGTTAATGACGAGGGTGGAGAGTTTGAAATAGCAAAAGAATACCTGGAAGACTTTAAAGATTTTTTATCTTATTTAAAAAAATGGGGTGGAGATGCCGATAAAATTTCAGCCTATTTGGCAGGATTAGATAAATCGGAATCAAAGTATTTCAGCGAAGTTCTTGAAAAAGTCGGAGTCGGGAATGCTTTGAAAATCTTGAAATGGGGTCAGCAAGGTATTGATTGGCTTATTGAACTGTTTAAGGATTATGGAGAGCATTTAAAAGTTCTTGATACTATACAAGAGTATTGTAATTCTCATGATATCAGCCAGAGAGTATTTAATGACATAAGAAAGAAATATACAAAAGAAACAGCTAAGTTTATTTCCGAAATTGTAAAACAAGTATTAAAAGATGGTGTTACTGCAGGATTAGACTTTATCAAGCCAATAAAAATTGTAAAGATGATCTACGGCTCAATTCAAGCAATTGGCGTGTCTGCCGGGATGGAGGAAAGTGCAAAAGCCAAGTATGCACTTATGATGTATGGCAGAAAGGTAAAAGAATATAAAGAAGGTCTTTTAAAAGCAATTCAGGATTTGAAGAATAGTGAAAAAGGCAGTAAAGCATGGCAAGAAAATGCAAAAAAAGTTAAACAAATGTTTGAGTTTTTCAAGAATAGCATGGCAGATACTTACAGAAAAATGTCTGCCGCATCCAGTGGACACAAAAAAGCTTATTACAATTATGTTGCAGCGCTAATTGATAAGATTAATTTAAAAAATTTTAAGAATTATAAAATTCCAACATATAAAGAATATCTACAGTATTAATAGTTATTTATTAATTTAGTTGTGGCAGATTTGTACTGTTTACATAAAATCTTTAGAAAGGAGAAGTTTAATAATGGCTAATCAAATTAGAATTACGCCGGATCAAATGCGTGGACGCGCAAATGAATATCGCAGAGAAGCTGATACCGTAAACGGCGTTATTTCCAAGATGGATTCCCTTCTTCAGCAACTTCAGGCTGAGTGGGAAGGTGCTGCAAGCGAATCTTATGCTGCTCGTTATGCTGAATTAAAGCCCGGCTTTATGAAAGCAGAGGAACTCATTAGAGAAATTGCGCAGGCTCTCGATTCTACTGCAAGAATCGTCGAAGAGACTGATACAAGTATCGCAAATCAGTTCCAAGCATAATCAATGCTTAATCTCCCGATAATTGTTTCAATTATCGGGAGGGCTGGTTTGCTATTTTAACAAAAGCGGTTAAGTGAAAATTAGCGGATATATTATTAGAACAATTAGCAATAATTGCTATTTCTTAATTGTTGCAGAAAATAAAGGTGAGAATCATGACTAAACAGCAAATTCAGCGAGAAATAACTGTATTGAAGAATAAGATTAATTTATCGCGCAGCAGGATCGATACTTGTTCAAATAAAATAAGAAAACTTGAAAAAGCTTACAATGAATCGAATACATTAAAGAAAAAATATCAAAATGGAGTTCAGGAATACTACAACACTGTGAAATCATCGTTAAACAGACTTGATACAAATTCAACATTTAGAGATTATTATATATCGGAAACGAAGAAAGCAATTAATAATATAGAAGATCGCCAAATTATTGATTTACTCGTAAAAAACAATAATGATATTTTAAATAATATCAACACTAACGAAGAAATTATTAGGCGTGAGCAAAATAATTTAAATAGATATTATGATAGGATGGAACGGCTCAAGATAGAGTTATCCACAGCGGTTTGAGCGTAAAAGGAGAACGAATAATATTATGAGTAACGAAATAAAAAATAATCCTAAAAGTATAAAAAATACTTCAAAAAAGATACTGGGGCTTTCTGATATCAATATTCCGAAAGCAAACGGAACAAGCAAGGATTCAACCGGCGGGCGTGTTGCCGAATACAATGACAAAATATTAAATGCTTTAGATTATGATTTAAAAATAGCGTTTAATAAAACCTTTTTAAATAGCGCAACGAAATTCAAAAAAATTGCTGAAGATTTTGTCGTAACTGATAAAAACGCATCAGTTTAATATAGGTGAAAGTTATGGGGAAATATAGCGAGAACAATTTAATTGTAGGTATAACATATTATAAAAACCGAGCCGCATCTGTAAAAAAGTGTTGTGATGAGTATGAAAAACTCTTGGATACATACATAGGATACTTAATTGAAATCAATGAATATGGAATAATGTCCGGAAAAACAGCTGATATTCTTGCAGCAACAATAAGCGAAATTTCAAGCATTAAAGGAGATATCACTGAAGTCGGAAATGACTACGCTGCAACAATCGAGGAATTTTTATCAGCTATAGACAAAGCAGACAAAAAAATGTTCGTTAATAAAGGCAGGAAAGTTTTTACCGATGATGAGTTTAAAAAAGCGAGAGCGGCTACCGATGTAAAGTTTTCTCTTTCATCATTCATTGACGGGACATGGCTTCTGAAGAATATATGCAGAATAGATATAATTGAGGAAATAGTACGCAATTCTTCAAGACTTATGAGAATAGTCAAAGAACAGAGTGAATATACAAAAAAAGAACTTGATAAAATACAAAAGAATTTAAAATCTGTAGATAGCGCTTATAAATTGGCACTCAACAATGTTTATGAAGAATTGAGAAATTATATAAAAATCGTGTTAACTATAGCTGAGATTATGTCTCCTGATGGCAATAATTTTAACAAAAAAAACCTTTCTAAATTAAGAAAACAGATTAAAGATTTTAAAAAATTTAAAAACCAAGTTAATGTTGATCCTTTTTATATAAAAGTAACTCAAAAAGAACCAGGTGATATACCGGGTTTAGAACAAGGCTTTGTTCCGCAAGGAATAACATATGATAAGGATAATGATTGGCTCATTATAAGCGGATATTATGGCGGTGAAAATGAGGGCTATCCGTCTCAAATTATGATAATAGACAGAAAAAGCGGGAAATTGGTGAAAGCGATATCGCTGAGAAAAAAAGATGGTTCTCTTTACACCGGACATGCAGGCGGAGTTGCTTATATTGACGGTAAATTATATATCACAAGTGATGGACATGTTTATACAATTCCCGGCGAGGAGTTAAAGAATGCAGGCAACAATGATGTTATAAAGTTTTCACAAGAAGAACTTATTGAGCCGAAGTCAAAAGGTTCTTATGCAAATGCATCAAATGGTGTTTTATATATTGGTGATTTTGATAAAAAAGATAATGATAAGGATTATTCATATTGTTTAGCGCAAGACACAAGAACAGGTGAGAAATATTATATTCGTACTCCACGCCAAGCTCAAGGCATAACAGTTACTGAAGACGGTAAGTATATAGTCAGTACAAGCTATGGACGGAACAGCGATTCGGAAATCTATTATTATTCAGGGCGCTCTAAAAAGCCTATAGGAAAGCACAATGGTGTTGATGTTTATGATTTGGAATTTGAAAAGAAAACCAAAGCTCCGCCTATGTCGGAAGGTGTTTGTACAGTTGACGGAAAAACATATATTATTCACGAAAGCGGTGCCAAAGAGTATAGTTTTCTTGCTATAAGAAAACCAATAAATCATTTTTACACAATAGATTAATTTTGAATTGAATAATTGTACAGAGGAAGAAGCATTGTGAAAAGTGGGATTTTATCACAAAATGATATTATGAACGAAACAGATAAGGATTTTGAATTAAATCCTTATCTTGTTCGCATTTCTACCCAAGAAAAAATAGCTATAAAATCAACTGTTTTTAGGCTCGGTAAAAAGGTCGGGATTTCAGATTATATTATTCGTGGAAACAGTACGGTTAGCCGCATACATGCGGATATAATAAGAAAAAACAACCGTTTTTATATTTGCGACAATGCTTCTACTAACGGAACATTTATTTTCGGTGTGAAGCTTCCTCCGCAACAGGAGGTCGAAATATTCGATGGAGATGAACTCAAGCTGGCAAACGAGAAATTTGAGTTTCATCTTGTTTAATTTTTATCAGGAGGAGAAAAAATGAAGAAGTGTATTGAGTGCGGTGCAGAGTTATTGGACGAGGCTCAGTTTTGTTCGGAATGCGGTGCTGTTTTTTCACAAGAAAAAACAGAAGAGCCTTCAAACAAAGCCGAAACAAATAATGAAGTTGACACAGAAATTTTAGATGAAGCAAATGACGAAAAAGCTGAAAATACCGAAGTGCTTGACCAATCATTGCTATTAGAAGAAGAACCGACTCAAGCATTAGAAGAATCAGAGAATACGGGCTTGACGGATAAAGCTGATGTTAAAGAACCTGTTGAAGTTAATGCAATTCAGTCCGAGGAAACAAATATTCCCGAAGAGCCGCCAACGGTCGCCTCGAGTAAGTTTTTGGTTAAAAATAAAAGGTCGGTAATCATTCTTGCTGTAGCGATTGCCATTATTATATCAGCGTTGATAGTTGGCTTTGCAATACATAATTCAAAGCAGAAAAATACTGTTTCCACAACATCTGCTACAACCACAACTACCACAAAAGCTGAAAAAAGCTCAAAAACAAAGAATGATGGCGAATACAATCAGAATTATGATAACTATAATAGCAATTATAACGGCAACTATAATAAAGGTTATGATAATGACGATTTAAGTACTCAAGCATCAGAAGAACAACAGGGTGAAGCTGAACAAAACGGCGATAATTATCAGGATACAAGTGAAGATGAGAACAGCATAGAGGATCCTGATGAAGCAAAAGATTTTGTTGAACAAGGACAAGACTTAAAAGAAGCTGAAATTAGTGAAGAAGCGTCTGATTTTAATTAGGGAAATTTTTAAAAGTGAAAATCAATGAAATGTTAAGAATCACTAAAAACTAAAACTAAGAAAGGTAATACCAAAATATGAAAAACAAACATTTGAATATTTACGAATATTTTAATAATACAGTTGCATCAAAACAAAACTTAGAAAACAATACGAATAGCATTCCGCATACCCCCCGGTTTTGTGATTTGAAGACACAACCTGGAGATGATCATGGGTCCCAACAATATATTAATAATAGTTATAATGGTATAGAACAACATATTAATAATAAAAACTCTATGGAAAAGAAAAGAAATGTAAAAAAAGCAGTGATTATTGGTTTGGCAATTATTGGCATTATTTCTGTTATTATTACTGCTGTTTTTGCCGTGTTTTATTTTATTGGAAAAAATGCAGCTGAAAAAGAATTAGCAGAGTTTGAAGAAGAATTGCAAGAAGAGCAAACACCATATTCAAAAGGCGAATATTTTGTTGATACACATAAATATATCAACGAATGGGCTAATCTTGAAATTACATTTCCGGATGGATGGGAAGAACAGGACACTTCTGTTCTTAAAAATGAAAATACTGAAGTGGGCTTATATGTAAAAAACAAGAAAAAGGATAGCATAATGATTTCTTTTATTAAAAATACTTCCGGAGAGTTTTTTTCTGCTTCGGAATATTTAGAGCATGTGGTTAAAGGCATGAGAGAAAGCACAACAATAAGCGATGAAAGTGAAAGTGAGTCTGCGTTTTTAAATGGATTTAATATGTATGATAGAAAAACCATTACTATGGAAAAAGAGGGAAGAAAGGCATACATGGCGTTATATGTTCAACAAAAAGACAATCAAGTTATTTGTATTTATTTAGGCAGTGCGGATAGAGCAAGGCTTGCACAAATGATGGATTGGTTAGAAGAATATGACTGATAAGTATTGTCAATTCAACAAAAAACGAATTAAGGAGAGATGAATTATGGATAGAAAGATTACGGTAAAGGGTATAGGTAATATAACAGCAAAGCCCGATTATGTTATAATTTACTTATCGATTGACGAAATCAACAAACAATATGAAAAAGCGGTGGACGAGGCGAGTAAAAAAATCAATCAACTCGTTAACACGCTTGAAAAAATAGGATTTAAAGCTGATGAGATTAAAACAGTAGATTATAAGGTAGCAACTAATGAAAAATTTAAAATTAATAAAAAAGGTTTTGGTGAATACAAAGAAAGCGGGTTTAAATGCTCTAATAGACTCAAGTTATCTTTCGATTTTGATAGCGAAAAGTTAACTAAAACTGTTGAGGCAATCTGTAATTGTGTAGCAGAACCGAAAGTTAATATATCGTTTTCGGTTAAAGACGAAGAAAATGTTAAAGACGAACTGCTTAAAACAGCCGGAGCAAACGCAAAACGGCGGGCACAAATTCTTTGCGAATCAGCAGGAGGAAAACTTGGAGAGTTGATAACAGTAAACTATAGCTGGAATGACATCAGTGTTTTATCACCTACACATTTCAATTCAATTAATGAACAGACTTTAAGGGATTTTTCCGAATCTTATTCAATGCCGAGTGATGCCTTAATAACACCGCCCAAAAACTTTGCACCTGATGACATTAATTTAAGCGACAGTGCTGTATTCGTTTGGGAAATAGAATAAAGGATCGTAAATAGTAAACTTTATTAAAATCATTAGGAGAAAAATATGAAAAAGTGTATTAATTGCGGTGCAGAATTACCGGACGAAGCAGTTTTTTGTTCATATTGCGGCTCTGTTTGCCAAGAAGCACAGGAAAAAGCTTCAAATTCGGAAGAAGAAACTTCTCTTTTAGAGGAAATCGGCGATACCTCTAATTTGCTCCAAAATGAAAAAGAAATTGCGATATTAAACGAAGAATCTCTTTTGGAAAAAACTTCATTATTATACGAAGAGGACAATACAACAGTTTTAGAAGATAATGAGTTAAGTGCCGATAAAGAGCTGCTTGAAAAAGCTCGGCAATCAGAAGATGATTCAGGGTTTAATAGCTTCAAGAAATTTATAACTGATAAGTTTAACGAATTAAACAGTTCCACAAAAATGGCATTGTACTTTGCAGCAAGTGTCACATTGATAATTGCCATTCTTATATTGTTATTTTATGGCATTGGCATGGAAGTCTAATTATTAAAAGCAAGGGAAATTTATGAGAAAAAAGCTGATTAATTGTTTTAAGAATACATTAGAGCAGATTAATACAAATGAGGCGTTAGTAGAAAAAACAAAAGCTGCTGTTAAAAATACGACTGTGTTTTCTGCTTCTTCTACGGCAACTGTATGTGTTAATAAGCAGTTTGACACTTCAGTGACTGTTGTGGCAGATACGACATTTAATGCTGCAAAAAGGTTGGTTTTGAATGGAGAAAAAACTGCTGTCCTCAATTTCGCTTCTGCGGTAAATCCGGGCGGCGGAGTTACCATTGGTGCAATGGCACAGGAAGAATGTCTTTGCAGAAGCAGCAATCTTTATGCGTGTTTAAAGCAAAACAGACTTATGCGTGATTATTATATGCCGCATAGGTTTGAAAATAATTGCTTTTATAGTGATAGATTAATTTATTCAAAGGCAGTAACTGTTTTTAAAACTGACGATGCCGTTCCTCAGCTAATGCCTGAAAAAGATTGGTTTGAAGTCGATGTTATTACTTGTGCTGCGCCCAATATGCGTGAAGCGGAGGATGTTGATAAAGAAGAGCTTAATAAGATATTTAATTCCAGAATACGAGAGATTTTGAATGTTGCTGTATTTTGCGGCGCGAAATCGCTTGTTTTAGGTGCTTTTGGATGTGGTGCGTTTAAAAATCCGCCGCAATTGGTGGCGAAAGCATTTAAAGATGTGATAGAAGAGTTTAACGGCGCCTTTGAAACGATTGTATTTGCAATTAAGCCGACCAATAATAAAAATTTTGAAGTCTTTTCGCAAGTGCTCTGTGTGCCGCAAAAAGAGTGGACGCAGGAAGAGTTTGAAGAATGGAGGAAAAGCAATTTCTATTTTGGCAAAAAATTCTCTATTTTAGGTGATTCGATAAGCGCGCTTTCTGCAACTGTTCCTTATGGATATAAGCCGTTTTATAAGGATGATGTTTGTAAAACATCCGGAGTCAAAAAAGCACAAGATATTTGGTGGGGTAAGGTCATTGCCTTTTTTGGCGGTAAATTGTTAGTCAACAACTCCTATTCAGGAAGTAAAGTTACTTCCAAGGATAAATCTTTTCCGGCTGGCATAAGTCAAAAGAGAATTGATGAATTAGAAACCTTATCTCAAAAGCCTGATGTTATTTTGGTGTATCTTGGTTTTAATGATTGGGTTAACGGTGCAGAAGTAAAAAGCACAATGACGCGCAATAAGCCCATTTCCGAATATTTTGATTATTCATATTTTAATATGATAATTGCAATAAAAAATAAGTACCCGGAGGCAGAGATTTGGTGTTTAACTCTTAATCCTACATTTATTTCAACAGATTTAACATTTGCCTTTTCTTTTGAAAAGAAAGGAATACATATTGAAAAATACAATGATATTATTCGGCAAGCTGCCGGTGCAAAAAACAGGCGGTTGATTGATTTGTTTGAAAATGATATGCGAAATGATACTATTGACGGTTTACATCCGAATAAAGAGGGTATGTTGACGCTTGCGCAGTCTGTTTGTTTGAGTGTGAGCGGAGACGCTTCTTTATGTAAAAACGAAAAATTCTTTGAAAATGAATTTGAAGTTATAAATCCCAACATAATTTATTGTGATTCAAATTTTCATTCATTCGTTCAAGGGGAAGAATTGACGGGAGCGAAAGAGTTATATTGTGAAAACTGTGGTTTATCATTAGTTATTCCTAATGAGAATTTTCATGAAATACTGTTGAATGATTACGCAGGAAGTGTATTCTGCGGCGATGTTATAAGTGAAAAATGGTTAAAACAAAAAGAGTTGGATTCATCCGAGCAAAAAGTAAAGCCTTCAGAAGATGAGACAAAAGATACAGAGGAGTCTAAAACCGAAGCTGAAGAAAAGCTGTTTTGTTCGGAATGCGGCACACAGTTAAAGGCCGGTGACAAGTTTTGCTTAAAGTGCGGAGCCAAAATATTTATTGATCTTAATAATGCAACAAAAAATTGCAAGCAGTGTAATGGAATTAATAATGAAAAAGCAAAATTCTGCAAGCATTGCGGTGCAGAGTTTGAGAATAAAAAGAAGGATGAAATAGATAAATCTTCTAAACCGAAAGAAAGCTTACAAGAAGTGCCTGAAATTATTGATGACAGATATAAAATAATCCGTCAGGTTGGAAAAGGCACCTCGTCTATAGTTTTTTTGGCTCAGGATATGAAATTGGAGCGTGTTTGCGCCGTTAAAATGATTCGAAAAAATACATATGCAAATGCTATTGCTGCTGAGGAATCACTTAATGAAGCAAACAAACTTAAGTTTTTAGCACATATCGGCATACCGCAATTGTACGATATATACGATGGCGAATACAGGCTTTGCATTGTTATGGAGTATATTGAAGGGAAAAATTTAAGGACAATAGTAAATGAAGCAAAAGAACCATTAGATGAAGAAACTTTAAGAGGTTGGGCCAAACAGATTTGCAGTATTTTATATTATTTGCATACTATGAAGCCTGCAAGAATTTTCAGGGATTTAAAGCCTGCTAATATAATTCTTCAAACAAACGGAAGAATCAAACTTATAGATTTTGGAACTATGAAAACATTTGATGATTCCAAAGCAGAGGACACAGTAAATCTCGGAACAAAGGGGTATGCTGCTCCCGAGCAATTCGGCGGCAAAGGCGCGACCGATGCGAGAACTGATATTTATGGCTTCGGTATGACTATGTATCATCTGATAACCGGCGTTAATCCATCGCTGCCGCCGTTTGAGCTTAGACCTATTGGCGAGTACCGAAAAGATATTTCAAAAGGCTTTGAAGATATAATAATGAAATGTATTCGCGTTGAGCGGGAGGAGCGCTATCAAAATGCTATGGAAATAATAATGGATATAGAAAGGTTGGATTGGGCACAAAATGAAGAAATGCATTAAATGTGGAGCAGAGTTGCCGGACGAAGCAGCTTTTTGCTCATATTGCGGAGAAGTTTGTGAAAACATAAAAGAAAATAAAAGTGACGGACAACAACCTGAAGGGGCTTCGGAAACGGATTTATTGGATGACAAAACAGACTTGATCGGCGATAATACGGACGATAAAACGGACTTGCTTGGCGACAATACGGACTTGCTTGACGAAAAGACGGATTTGCTTGATGAAAAGGCTGATTTGATAGGAAAAGAAAATAAGTCTGAAGATAGCAAAGCGAAATCAAATAAAAAAACAGTTTTTTTAATAGCTATTATTGTGCTTATTCCCGTTATAGCTTTTTCCGCTTTAGGTCTTATGTATAGTTGTGTTCAGCCGACAATTAGCGTAGAATACAATGACGGTTCAGGCGGAGGAGAATGGTTGGCAGAATTACCCGTTTCAGTTGAAGAATCAACATTATATTTTGAGGTCAGTGTTGACTCTCTTAACAGTATGAAAGAAATTGCACCATTAAGCACTGCTGTGATAACAGGATATTGGGAAGGTCAAAAAATCTTTTTGCCTGTTTGTAACAATTCAACTGAATATAAGTCAATATATGATTGCGATAAAATCACAGGAATTTATATAGACAAGAATTCTCACAATAAGGCTGCAAAAGTTTATATAGGCTCAAGAGGAATGATATTTGGTTATTGGATGAATAATAATAACAGTCTTTATACCAGAGGTATAAGGGTGGGAATGAATAAAAATACACTTATAAAAAATGATGGGAAACCCAAAGCAGTTTTTTATCCGGAGGATGGAACGCAAATATTTTGGTATAAAATTAACTGCTACAATGAAATATATGTAACCTTAAAGAAAAACAAAGTAATAAAAGTTGAATATTTTAAATCTGACAATATTTTCGATTTTGACCCTCAAAAGGAAGTCGAGGAGAATTTAAGTAATGAACAGACAAAAACTGAAACCACGACTTCTCAAACCACTACCAAGCCTATAACAAAAAAGGTTACAACTACAAAGCCTACAACCACAGAGCCTACTACTCAGGCGGTAGTTAGACCCGACCAACCGCCTGAACCGGTTAGATATAATGTTTATATAGATGAAACCAATGAATTAGCTTATAATATTTTTGAGTGGAAACAGGTAGATGGCGAATTTGATGGATATGAAGTTGCTTATGGTATGAGCGAAGATCCATATAGAGGTTTAAGTGAAAAATGGTTCTACACCGAAAGGATTGAAGATCCAAATGTAACTTCTCACAAAGTTGATATGGTTTATGCTACCGGAAGTGACACTGATATGGCGAGAATACGCATTTTTTATTATGAAGACGGTGAAATTGTATATGGCGATTGGAGCGAAAGGATTTTATTAGATTATAATAATAAAATATATTTATAGTCAGTTAAATAATACCTAAAGGTTATGCAAACAATAAAAGTCCCACAGAAATTTTTCTGTGGGACTTTTATTGTTCTGTCTTATTTACTATATCAAAATTATAACTGCTACGGCGATGGCGGAGAGGATTATTGCGCCGCATATGACGGCTGCAATGATTGCCGCCTTATTCTTTTTTTGGCGCGGGATATCTTCGATTGCGTTCGGGATAATTTCGGTTTCGTTGTGGAAGTTTTCGTCAATCTTTTCTTTTTGTTGTTCAAAAACCTCTTCAACCGTTACGACACCCTCCGCGCTTGTAAACTCCTCTTCAACCTTTTCCTCATCCGAGAAAACATCTTCAAATTCAGTCGGTGCTTGGGAGATTTCAAGCAATTCCTGTTCTTCCTCCGATTCCCTGATTTCTTCAACCTCGGGTTCGGTTTTAACCGCATTTACGCTTACTTTTCTTGTTTTATCCAAAGAAAAGGTCATCGTTTTATTGTCTTTCGGCAAATCATCTATATTAATATTTTCGTTAGTTTTTTCGTCCATAATTACTCCGATCAAGACATAAATCATTTATTATAAACAGGTATACATTTTATCAAAAATAACATATTTAGTCAATAAGCAAGACATCAACACATATAACAAAAAAAACAAAAATTTTTATATATTTTTACCAATAATTTATTGACACTTATTTTCACTGATGATATACTTAATTTAAAGTACTATTTAGGAGGCGAAGGGCTTGCAAAACAGGGAAAGAAATCAAATTTTCATAATCAGTGCATTTGTTGTTATGCTCGTTGCAACCGTAGTGGCATTTTGCATAGCTCCTGCGGGGAAAACCCACCGTAAAAAGGCTCCTAAGAAAGAAAAAACCTCCGTTTCCGTGTCTGCTACAACTACGACTACCACTACAACCACCACCACAACTCAGGCTACTACTGTAGATGAGCGCGGAAACACCGATTCTGTTAAAAAATTAGTCGCTTTGTGCTTTGATGACGGTCCTTCCGATGATACAACGCCCAAGCTCTTAGAGGGCTTGAAAAAGCGCGGTGCGCACGCAACCTTCTTTGTTGTCGGCGAAAATATTGCAGGAAACGAAGCAATTATAAAAAATGCGGTTGCAGGCGGCAACGATGTTGAAATTCACTGCTATACGCATACTTCGTTCTTGACATTAGGGCTTGAAACGAGTAAAAACGGAATACTAAAAACCTCTAAACTCATTCAAAACGCCACAGGCAAGAAACCTACTCATGTCAGACCGCCCGAAGGCGCGCTAAATGACGAGACGCAAAAAATGATTAAGGATATAGGCTTTGACATTATCCTTTGGAATGTAGATACGCTTGACTGGAGCAGCAGAGATGCCGACACTGTTTACAATAAAATCATTTCCGACGGTGCCGACGGAGGCGATATACTCTGCGTTCACGACCTCTATTCAACTACCGTTGACGCAGCTCTCAGAGCGATTGACACCTTGCAGGCAAAGGGATATAAATTCGTGACAATAAGCGAATTAGAGGCGGCAAGAGATAAGTTTGTGCCGGGCAGAATTTGGTACAGCGGTCACGAGTTTTATAATATCGGCTCTAAGGAGAATGCGGCGCTCGCTTCCTTTAAAGCGGCACAGTCAACGACTAAAGTTGTTACCGATGCTTCGGGCAATACTCAGGTAGTCACCGAGGCTGCAACATATAACGGAACGACGGATGTGCCTATTACCTGGCCGTCGGACGCAAAAAAACAGCCTTAGATAAATAATAGATGAACCAATTATGCCATAGCAATTCGCTATGGCATTTTTACATCAAAATATAAATAAGAGCCAGCATTAAAAGCGGGTCGGTTTGCTCCGAATTCATTATGAGCAGCAGAGCAATAATAATCGTAGAATCAGAGGAAAAGTCAAAAAGTTTGTTTTTCGGCTTTTCTTCTTTTTTTATCACCTTGTTAGCCTGTTCGGAATCGTTATTGATAGAATGATTGATGCTCTGCAGTGTTTTTTGTTCGTTTTCGTTTATCATTCTTGCTCGCCTCATAGCCTCATTTTCAAAGGAGGCGAGAGAGGAATAAAAGTCGTCCATCATAATCCCTCCAAAATATTCTTCAAAACACCCGATTCTTTAATCAGTGGCACAAGAGAGGCAAGTTTTAAAAGTTTAAGCGCCTCGTCAGCCTTTTTTTGCCTGTGCTCGCTCAACATTGGTTTAAGTGACTTAATCAACGCGCATCTTTCGTCCTCTGCACCCGCAAGCACACCTAAAGAGCTCAAATCAAATGGCAAAGAAGCGCCTTCGTCCTTCTCGCCGGAAAACAGCTTTCCCGCCATATCCTTTAAGTTTTCTATGTCGCTGTCACTTAGGGACGAAATAATATCACCTATGTTATCCATTCTTCTCATCCTTTAGCTTTTTCATTATTTCTTTAGCCTGCGAAGAGGAGAGGATGCGGTTCATTTTATTTTTATCCTTTAATATTTCGCTTAACTGCGCTTGTTTTTCGGCATTTAAATGAGTTGAAGCGTACTTTTTCAGGTTTTGCTCGTTCAAGTTTTTTAAAAGATAGCTTAAATCTTTGTTATCTGCCATTGAAATAACCTCCGTTTATGGGTATAATATATTAAAATATATGTAATAAAAAGCGAGGATATGAATGAAAATACTTGTGCTCAGCGATATTCACGGCAGTTCAAACACGGCGCAGAAAATAGTCGCTGCCAATGAAGATGCAAGGCATATCATTTTTCTTGGCGACGGAATGAACAGTATGAAGCAATTGGAGTCCTTTTTTCCGGAAAAGAGCTTTTATTCCGTTGCGGGGAATTGCGATTTTATTACGGCAACGGATGAAAACTTTTTAAGCTTCGGCGGTAAAAATATATTTTTTACTCACGGACATAAGTACTATGTTAAGCAGAAAAGAGACTTATCTTTGCTAAAGCAAAGAGCAAAACTCTTAGGTGCGGATATAGTTTTGTTTGGTCATACGCATGTGCCGTACACTGAAAAGGACGGAGAGCTGTATATAATGAATCCGGGTGCAGCATTGCAATCAAAATACGGTATAATAGAGATAAATGACGGTGAAATAAAGTTAAATTTAATGTCTGTTTAGGAGAAAAAATGGGAAGTATTTATTCATTTGATAAGGAAATCAGGTGTGAAAATTGTGAGTTTTTTGAGGAAAGTAAAGGTGAAAACCTTTGCAGCGTCGGTGAAAATGAAAAAGGATGCAAAAAATTCAAATATGATGTTTTTAAGCGCAAGCCACGCCGTTCGCCACAGCTTATTAAGTATAGCGCAGAGGATTTCAGTATATATTGAGCAATATTTACAGAAAAAATATTTCTGTTAAAGTGTATTTTAGAAAAATATTTTTATTATTACGACTGTTTTCATAAAATCAGTCGTTTTTTATTTTGACTCTGAAGGAACACATTACTTTTCAAAAAACAACCTGCCTTTCTTATTATCAAGGATAAAAACGCAAAAAGAGAGCAATAATAGTGCTGAAAGCGGGGCACTAAAGGAGAAATACTTTACACTTACTGCTTCTTTTGCGGTCTGAACGGAAACAGGAAATAAAGAATTGATTAAAAAGCATATTCCTGCGCTTAAAAGAGAGTTAAGAAATCTGAACAAAAAATACTTAAAATACGGTAAATTAACTTCATCAAGATAGCGTTTTATCTGTAAAAAAACGCTAATACCTCCAAAACTTAATACCGCTGCGAGAATAACAGGGTTGTTTTTTACCTGCGCGCAGCCGTTAGTTACCTCAAGCGCACAGATTATATATTTTTTCAGAGTAAAGTTTAACGGAGAGATTTTTATTAAGTAAACGGCAGCGCTTGCAATTATCACAACGGCGCACATATTAAGCATTGAATGAATGCTGTTTTCTACCGCTGAATTGAAATCGGATTTTTTAGCAACGCTTATCTTCACCAGTCTTTTTTCTTCGCTTTTGCTGAAAAAGCGAAGGGCTATTCCCGTTATGCTTGCCGAAAGCGCGCAGCTTAAAAATAAGTAAATTCCCTGCGTTTTACTCGAGCAAATATTTTCGCCTACGGCGCTAATGCAAAATGCCGGACCCGAGCAGAAGCAAAAAAGCGAAGCGCGCTGAGCCTGCTTTTTGCTGATTTCTCCGTTTTTGTAAAGTCCTGCCGTCATAATAGCGCCTAAGGGATAACCGCCTGCGAGTGAAAACAAATAAGCTTTTGCAAGCACGGGTGGGAGCGAGAAAAAACGCGAAAAGAGCCTTGAAAAAAAACCGTAGCCGCCGCCTGTTTTCAACATCATTAGATTTGCAAGGCACAAAAACGGAAACAGGGACGGAATGAGTGTTTCGGCGCATATGTCGAGCCCTGCTTTTATTCCCTGCTTCGTCTGCGCGCTGAAATACAGCAGCAGTCCGCCTGCAGCAAAGCCTAAAACGGCTATATTTAAATGTATAGGCGCATTTCTTTTCATATAATCACCTCTCAATCATATGCTTAAATTGGGTGATTATATGAAAGGAAAATTATTTGAAAATTTCAATATGCCTGTCGAGGAAGCCGATATGCCGCACTTTGAAATAAACGGTTCAAAACAGTTTTTGGCGGACGGCTGCGTCGGAATACTGCATTACGATGAGTGCTGCGTACGCTTAAACTGCTCAAGTGAGATTGTAGAAATATGCGGTTGCTCGCTTTCATTAAATCATTTGGGAGGTGATGAAGCAGAGGTGCGCGGTAAAATTGACACCTTGCGATTTATATGAAGCTTATTCATTTTTTCTTCGGTCTTATTTATTTTCAGGCAAGCGGCGGTTTCAGCGAAAGATTTATAAACCTTTGCAGAATTTCAAAAATAAGGCTTTATAATCTGAGTGAGGATAACGGTGTGCTGTTTGCCGCCACGACTATTCGCGGCTTTAAAAAAATCCGAAATTGTGCAAAAAAGAGCGGTATGCGCGTCAGGGTTGTGTCAAAAAAAGGCTTGCCCTTCATTTATGCCGGAATATCCGCAAGAAACGGCATTTTTATAGGAGCGGCGGTAATGTGCTTTTTGCTCTTTTTTTATTCTCGCTGTATCTGGCGCATTGATGTTAAAGGAAATGAAAGAATAAAAAATGAAACCGTCATTTCCGTTTTAGAGCAAAATTCGGTAACGCTCGGAACTATGAAAAAGGACATTAATAACGATAAGTTAAAACTGAGCTTATATGAAAAAATTCCCGAGATTGCGTGGGTTAATTTCAAAATCGACGGTTCCCGACTCGTAGTGGACTTGAGAGAGGTGACAAAAAAGCCGAAGAAAGAGGCGGAGAATTACTGCAATATTGTAGCTTCAACCGACGGGATAATCAAAAAAGTTGTTCTCTATGACGGGCAGGCTTTGTTAAGAGAAGGCGAGGCTGTAAAGGAAGGGCAGATAATCGTTTCAGGCATAAAAACTTATGAAAATGCACGCCTTAATACTTTTCATCACGCAAAAGCAGAGGTCTATGCGTATACCAAGAGGAGAAAAATCGTAAAAATAGCAAAGAATAGGAAAGTGAGCGAATATACGGGGCGCGAAAAGCGGCTTAAAACCATAAAAATTTTCAGACTGAAAATTCCGCTTTATTTGTTCACTCCTAATTTTAAAAGCGCGGAGGTAAGCACTCTTGAAAAGCCGCTTGTTATAAACGGCGTGCGACTGCCTGTGAGTATTTATCAAACGCAGGCGAGGGAGAGAAGAATTAAAACTAAGAGGACAGATTTTTCTTCGGCTGAAATTCTTGCAAGGAGCAGGGAGAGAGAATTCAGACATTCGTTTAAAGAAAGCACAAAAATAATTAAGGTTCGCAAAAAAGTAACTCAAAGCAAGGATTTTTATATATTTACTTATGTTTATTTGCTGTATGAAGATATTGCAAGGACTTCAAATATTGAAATAGAAAAATAAATTTGATATAATAAATTATAAATTATTAAAAAAGAGGAAAATATGGCTGAAAGGATAATAAATATTGAAAACAGCGAGCAGACAATCAGCCTGTTCGGAAACTACGACCAGAATATTAAGCTTATTGAAAAAGAATATGATGTCAAGGTTATTTGCCGCTCGAATGAAATAAAGATTATAGGTGAAAGCGAGAGCATAGAAAAAGCCGAAAGGGCGCTTAATTCTCTGTTGAGTCTTTTATCGTCAGGCGAAAACCTTAACAATCAAAATATACGCTATGCGATGGATTTGGTGGACTCTCATATGGAGGGCGAACTAAAGAAATTGACGGGCGACTGCATTTGCATTACCTCCTCGGGCAAGCCCGTCAAGCCGAAAACCGTAGGTCAGCGAGAATATACCGACGCTATTGAAAACAACACAATAGTTTTAGGCGTGGGTCCTGCGGGTACAGGCAAAACCTATCTTGCTGTGGCTATGGCTGTAAAGGCGTTCCGCGAAAAGAAGGTAAACAGGATTATTTTAACCCGTCCTGCGGTTGAAGCGGGTGAAAAATTAGGCTTTTTGCCCGGTGACTTGCAGCAAAAGGTTGACCCCTATCTCCGCCCGCTTTATGACGCGCTTTTTGAAATGCTCGGCTCGGAGCACTTCCAGAAGTATCAGGAGAGGGGAAATATTGAGGTTGCGCCGCTTGCATATATGCGAGGCAGAACGCTTGACGATTCCTTTATAATCCTTGACGAAGCCCAAAACACTACTCCCGAGCAGATGAAAATGTTTTTAACAAGGCTCGGTTTCGGCTCAAAAATAGTCGTAACGGGCGATATTACTCAGGTTGATTTACCCTCGGGCAAAAAAAGCGGACTTATTCAGGCTATGAAGATATTAAAAAATGTTGAAGATATTTATGTTAATAAATTCACCGAAAAGGATGTTGTAAGGCACAGGCTGGTGCAGGATATCATCAAAGCTTATGAAAAGGCGGAAAGCAAAAAGAAATGATTGACCTTGTTTTAGAGTACAGCAACGAGCAAAGCGATTTTGAAATAGACGAAAAAATGATAACTCTTTTAAAATCGGCAGCAGTAAGCGTTTTAAAAAATGAAAAATGCTCGGGCAAGTTTGAAATATCGCTTACTTTTTGCTCTGAAGAAGAAATAAAGGAACTCAATTCGCTTCACAGAGGCATCGACCGAGTTACCGATGTGCTTTCGTTCCCAATGGGCGAGGGCGGAGAGTATCCCGAAAATCTTTCAAACGGCGCGCTTGTTCTGGGCGATATAGTTATTTGCGCAAAAAGGGCGGTGGAACAAGCGAAGGAATACGGTCATTCAACCGAGCGGGAGTTTGCTTTTTTGTGCGCTCATTCGGTGCTGCACCTTTTGGGCTACGACCATATGGAAGAAAAAGAAGCTGAAGATATGAATAGGCGTCAGCAAAAGGCGCTCGAGGACATCAATGTCAGGAGAAAATAATGGGAAAGTCGTTTTTAAAATTACTTAAATCGTTTAAATATGCGGGGCAGGGCTTTTACTTTGCCTTTCACACTCAGCGCAATATGCGTATTCACCTTTCTTTTTTGGTGTTTATGTTCTTTTTCCTTCTAAAATATGATTTCTTTAAAATTTCAAAGGCGGAATTTGCCGTGCTCGTTCTCACAAGTGCGCTCGTTTTTGCGCTTGAGCTTGTAAACACGGCGGTTGAATGTATAGTTGATTTTATCAGCCCCGAAAAGAACCGCCTTGCAGGAATTGCCAAGGATGTTGCGGCAGGCGCGGTGTTGGTAGCTGCTATTGCCGCGGTAATTATCGGAATTATTATAATGTTTCAACCCGAAGCGTTTTCAAAAATGGGCTACTACTATGCCGAGCATATAGGCGAACTTATAATAGTCGGTATTGCAGTAATTCTGGCAGTTATCTGGGTAATGTATCCGAGAAAGGAAAACAAATGAGCAAATCTGCTTTTATTTCAATTTTAGGCGTGCCGAATGTCGGTAAATCCTCTATACTTAACAGGCTTTTGGGAGTGAAAATTGCAATTATTTCGCCCAAACCGCAAACCACAAGAACGAAGATAACGGGCGTGTTGACAGAGGACGACAATCAGCTCATTTTTATTGATACTCCCGGCTTTCATAAACCGAAAAACAAATTAGGTCAAAATATGATGAGAGCAGTGGGCGACAGTATTAACGGCATTGACTGCGCCGTTTTTGTTGCCGACTCTACTCTTAAAATCCGCGAGGAAGAAAAAGAACTTTTAGAAAAGTTGAAAAAGGCAAAAATACCTACCGTTCTTGCTCTTAATAAAATAGATTTACTTGAGGATAAAAGCGATTTGCTTGCAAAAATTGCCGAGTTTTCTTCGCTCTTTTCATTTGAAGCGGTTGTGCCGTTAAGCGCGAGGAAGGGAGAAAACATTTCACTTTTAAAAGAGGAACTTTTAAAATTTGCGCTTGAAGGACCTTTCTATTTTCCCGAGGACGCGCTTACCGACCAGCCCGAAAAGGTTATTGCAAGCGAAATAATCAGAGAAAAAATGCTAAAGCTTTTATCGCAGGAAATACCGCACGGAACTGCCGTCGCAATAGAAAAAATGAGAATGAGAGACGGCGGCGACATTTTAGATATTGACGCTGTTATTTACTGCGAGCGAGAGAGCCATAAGGGCATAATTATAGGCAAAAAGGGCGCCATGCTCAAAAAAATATCAACCTACGCGAGAGAGGATATTGAGCGCTTTTTTTCTTGTAAGGTTAATCTTCAAACTTGGGTTAAGGTCAAGGAGGACTGGCGCAATAAGCAGGGATTAATTCACAATTTCGGTCTGGACTTCGAGAGTGAACGCTAATTACTAAAAATTACCTCGTATGTATTTTTTTCGTTGAAAAAAACTAATACCGAGGTGGTTGAATGGAGCTTGATGAAAACAGGCTGTGGGAGGTTTTTCGGTCCACAGGCTCGGTAAAGGCTTATTTGGAATTTTGCGAAAAACGCAAGGAAAATACAATTAAGAATGTTAATACAAACAAAAGCACTCGTAATTAAAGAGAATAATGTTGGCGAAGTAGACCGCCTTGTAACGCTGCTTACCGAAAAGGCAGGCGTTATCAGGGCATTTGCGAGGGGTGCGCGCTCATCTAAAAGCAAGACTCTTTCAGCCACCCGCCTTTTTTGTTATTCTTCAATGACCGTTTGGGCTTCGGCAGATAAATATGTAATAAGAGAGGCGGAGCCCATTGAGGTTTTTTTTGAGCTTCGCGACAATATTGAAAAAATTGCGCTCGCTCAGTTTTTCTCTCAGGCTTGTATGGAGCTTGCACCGCAGGAGGAAAGCGCGGACGATTATCTTAAACTCACCTTAAACTGCCTGCACTTTCTTGCGAAGGGCACGAGAGCCGCAGAGCAAATTAAAAGCATATTTGAACTGAGAATTCTCTCGCTTTCGGGCTATATGCCGTCGCTTGAGGGCTGCGCAAAGTGCGGAAAACCGGAAGCGGATGTGATGTATTTCAATACGCTTTCGGGCGAACTGTGTTGCGAAAGCTGCGGAGCGCAAGGCGAAAGGATAGCTCCGGGCGTTTTAAGTGCGATGAGATACATAGTTTACAGCAATTTTAAAAAGGTGTTTTCTTTCAATTTGTCGGACGAGTCCTTGGCGGAGCTGTCTCGCGTAAGCGAACGCTTTTTCTTGGCGCAGACTGCGAGAGACTACACAACATTGGACTTCTATAATACGGTAAGGGGTACATAATGAACAGGCATTTAAAGGCTATTGAACTTGATAAGGTTTTGGAAATGCTGGCGGCAGAATGTCAGTGCGAGGAGACGGCTCCCCGCGCTCTTTCGCTGCGTCCGAGCGCAAATAAGGAGTATGTTGAGATACTTTTAAAGCAGACGCTTGACGCTTATGAAATGCTTTCAAAATTCGGCGGTCCGTCGTTCAGGGGAATAAGCGATGTGAACGGCTTTCTTGCCCGAGCGAACGCAGGCGGCGCGTTAAATATGCGCGAGCTCTTAAAAATAGGGCACACATTAAGAGGCGTGCGCGCGCTCACCGATTGGCGTTCCCACTGCGAGGGCGTTAAAACGAGCCTTGATAAATACTTTTCTTCGCTTTATGCTAACCGTTACCTTGAGGATAAGATTTTTTCGTGCATACTTTCCGAGGACGAAATGGCGGATAACGCTTCGCCCGAGCTTGCAACCATAAGAAGGAAAAAGCGTGACGCTTCTGCAAGAATAAGGAGCAGTCTCGATAAAATGATACATTCGGGCGCTTACAGCAAGTATTTGCAGGAATCGGTTGTCACCTTCAGGGGCGGCAGATATGTTGTGCCTGTAAAAAGCGAGTATCGCTCGGAGGTAGCAGGCATGGTGCACGATACCTCCTCAACAGGCGCTACAGTGTTTATTGAGCCTGCCTCCGTTGTAAATCTCAATAACGACATCAAGATTTTAGAGGGCAAGGAAAGAGATGAAATCGAAAGGATTTTAGCGGAAATATCGAGTGAAACCGCCGCTTTTTCCGACCATATCAAGCAGTCGTTTGAAAATGCGCTTGTGCTCGATTTGATTTTTGCCAAGGCTCAGCTTGCCTATAAAATGAAAGCGAGTATGCCCGTAGTTAACGATAAGGGCATAATTGATATTTCAAAAGCCCGCCATCCGCTGCTTGATAAAAACAAGGCGGTGCCTATAGATGTCAAGCTCGGCAAGGACTTCACAACGCTCGTTATCACAGGTCCAAACACGGGCGGTAAAACCGTTTCAATTAAAACAATCGGTCTTTTCTGCGCCATGGCTATGTGTGGACTTATGTTGCCGTGTGCCGATGAAAGTCAGGTGTCCGTTTTTACCTCGCTTTTGGTTGATATCGGCGATGAGCAGTCAATTGAGCAGTCGCTCTCAACTTTTTCGGGACATATGACGAATATTATTGATATAATGAAACTTGCCGATGAAAACAGCCTTATTCTCATTGATGAGCTCGGAGCGGGTACAGACCCCGTTGAGGGCGCGGCGCTCGCAGAGGCCATACTCGAAGATTTGCGACTCAAGGGTGCAAAGATTGCCGCTACTACTCACTATGCCGAAATTAAGCAGTATGCGCTCGAAAGTCAGGGCGTTGAAAACGCAAGCTGTGAGTTTGATGTGAATTCACTTAAGCCTACATATAAATTGATTTTGGGTATTCCCGGCAGGTCTAACGCCTTTGCAATCAGCGAAAGGCTGGGCATTGATAAGGCGGTTATTGAACACGCGCAAAGCTTGCTCAGCCAAGAAAACCGCCGCTTTGAAAATGCGGTTGAAAAGGTTGAAAAGAGCCGCAAGGAATATGAAGACAGAACGAGGGAAGCGAGTGTGCTTACCGAGCGCGCAAAGCGTGATTCCGAGCAGGCGAAGAAGTTAAAAGAAGAAGTTACTTCGCTCAGGGATAAGGAGCTTGAAAAGGCGAAAAGCGAAGCGAAGCGCATTACCGAGAGAGCGAAAAGGGAAGCGCAGACTTTGCTTGAAGAACTTAACCGCCTTAAAAAAGAAGAACGCTCGGCGGAGGAAAAGGCGCGTCTTGCAAAGAAGGCGGTTAATAAGGGCTTGGACAAGCTCGATGAAATCAGCGCCGATGAATTTGAAACCTCGGAAGACGATTTTAAGGATTATGTTCTGCCTCGCGATGTTAAAGCGGGAGATAATGTTTTTTGCAAAACTTTCTCTCAAAACGGCGTAGTGCTCTCGGCTAAGGACGCTAAAGGCAATGTTGAGGTGCAAATGGGCTTTCTTAAAACCCGTGTGCCGCAGGATTCGCTCGTTATAATTAATAAAAAGGCAAATGGCAATAAAAAAACTCCTGTAAGAAAACAGACGAGATTTGAGCAAAAGGTATCCTCCTCGGTCAATAATAAGCTTGACCTCAGAGGTAAAACGGTTGAAGAAGCACTTGAAGAGACCGATTTATTCTTGGATAGAGCGATTATGGACGGGCTTGGCGAAGTGACCATTGTTCACGGAAAAGGTACGGGCGCACTCAGGAGCGCAGTGCAGTCGTATTTGAGAAAGAATAAGCGAATAAAATCCTACCGTCTCGGCGTTTACGGCGAAGGCGAGGACGGAGTAACGATAGTAGAACTAAAATAGGCACTCGCTAACGAGTCGTAATACGCTAAAAATGTGCCCTTTAAGCGAACTTTGGCGTTTGCAATTTTGCTTGGCGTCAGCCAAGCGGCAATCTTAAACACCAAATTTCATCTTAAATTTCATCATTTTTAATGCTTGTAGTTTTCATTACCGTTTGCATAAAAACGCTAATGAAAACCGTATTCCAACTCGTTACCGAGCGCCCGGCACTCACTACATATCACCTAAAAAATAAATATATAAAACCGCCCGTAGTATAACGGATAGCACGCAAGATTCCGGTTCTTGAGATACGGGTTC
>CADBNM010000004.1 GCA_902796055.1 Oscillospiraceae bacterium | reverse complement strand
TCCTTCATCGCTCCGAGGAGTTCACAAAAGTGAACTCCCTGCTTTTTATCCTCTGTTTTCTATGAATCAGTTTACCAAAGCAAACTCCCTCGCTTACACCCTCGTATTGCGAGGGTTGCTGGCAAAAGTATTGCAATAGTCTATATAATATGGTAATATAAATAATAAAAATTTTAGAGTAGACCTTTGCGCGTAAAGTGCTGTTTGGGGCGCTCAACACAAAGAATAATTGCTGAAAATTTGCCTTTTTCGCGATTACGGCAGAAAAAAACATCATTAGGCGTTAGCCTTAACGATGATTTTTTCCTTGTTCTAACAAAAAATGCGAATTTTCAGTGCTGCGCAGTTTTGATTAATTTGTTTATAAAAAACAGCATCGCAAAACCAAATATTCTTTATGTTGAGCGCCCCAAGCGACTTGAGTTCAAGTCGCTAAGGACGGGGAGTTGCCTTACAGACGAAAGCATTTGCTGCGGTGCGGAGGTCGCATCCCGCTGAAAGATTAGAATAAGCTTAAATTGCGGGGATCGTTTTGATTTCCGTTTTTCTTTTTGTGTGGTGAGGGGAGGAATTTTTTGAAAAAACAAGGCATTATTAAGCTGACAACAAGCGCTATGCTTATAGCAATTTACTTTGTGCTTGACCGTTTTGCCGCTGTAAATCTGATGACAAATCAGTACAAGCTCTCTTTTATAGCCGTTATTTTTGCGGCGGTATTTTTAGGTCCCGCTTACGCGGCTGCAGTAGGAGGTCTCGGCGACTTGTTATCGGCGATAATTATGCCCACGGGTCCGTACTTTCCCGGATTTACGGTTGTTGCGGCGCTTGTGGGACTTATGTTCGGGCTGTTCCTTTACAAAAAAATCAGCTATTCGAGAATAATAATCTCGGTATTTATAGCGCAGGTTGCAGGCACGCTGATATTGAACACGCTCAATTTATCATTTTATTTTATTATTAACGGTATAGGAAAATACGGCGACACGGTTTCGGCGATAATATCCGCACTCGCTGTTACAAGGCTTGTTCAGGCGGGAATATATTTTGCGGCTGAAATCGCCTTCCTCGTTCTGCTCAAAAAGCTAAAGCCCGGAATCGAAAAGGCTCTGAAGCTCGGATAAAAGCATTCAAAAAATAGTGAAATTGTATGAGTTGTACACATATTTGTTATATCTGTGTTGAAAAGTACGATATTTAAGTGAAATTGCACAAAAGTTTTAAACAATATTCTACTTTTAAAGTATTTCATTTTATTTTATTTGTGGTATAATTATATTGTCCGAAGGGACAAGATAACGACATCCAGAGCAATATATGTGCTTTTTCATAACCCCCTTAACAAACTCGCTGACTCCCAACAGCGAGTTTGTTCCCTTTTAGGCGAATAAGTGAGCGCCTAAAAGGGAACAAAAATATTTTAAACAAAATTCACCCGTTTTTCAGATTGCGTTCACATTATAAATGTATTATAATAATGACAAATATAAGCGAGGGAGATATTATGAGATTACTTATAGTTGACGATGAGCCTGCTATCAGGCTGTTAGTGAAGAAATATGCGGAGTTTGAAGGCTATGAAACCGACGAAGCCGTAGACGGTATGGACGCCGTTATCAAATGCCGCGAAAACGAATACGATTTAGTTATTATGGATATAATGATGCCCGAGCTTGACGGCTTTTCGGCAGTGCGCGAAATTCGCAAAAACAGCGATGTGCCTGTTATTATGCTTTCGGCGAGAGGCGAGGAATACGATAAAATTCACGGCTTCGAGCTGGGCGTTGACGACTATGTAACCAAGCCGTTTTCGGGCAAAGAGTTAATTATGCGAGTGAGCGCAGTGCTTGCCCGGACGAACAAAAGCACAAGCGAGGAAGGCGGGCAGCGAGAGGTTTATGAGCACGGCGGCTTAAAGGTGGATTTTACCGCTCATGATGTTTCTATTGACTCAAAAAGAATAGAAATGACGCCGAAGGAATACGATTTGCTGTTCTATTTTATCCGCAACAAGGGTATTGCGCTTACCAGAGAAAACCTCATTTCAAATGTTTGGGGCTATGACTTTTACGGTGACGACAGAACGCTGGATACTCACATTAAGCTGCTGCGCAAAAGCCTCGGCGATTACAGAGATTTGATAGTTACTTTAAGAGGGGTAGGGTATCGCTTTGAAGGGTAAAAAAATATCTTTGAAATGGCGGATGTTTGCTGCCTTTTCGGCGTTTCTTATAATTTTGCTTGCGCTGCTTTGGCTGTGCCAGACCGTTTTTTTGAATTCGTTTTACAAGGCGGTAAAGGTCAGCGAAACAAAAAGCGCGGTTAAAACAGTAAGCGCAAATTTAGAGAATGAAAAGCTTGAATACATTGTCGCCGATTTGAGCAACGAGAAGGATATTTCAATAACCGTGCTCGACAGCGAAAACAATGTTTTGTGCTCAGCAAAAGGAAAAAATAACCGCTCGATGTTTGACAGTATACCCGAAGGCGCGCTGTCCGAGTTTTATTCCAAGGCTAAAAGCAACGGCGGAGAGTACAGCGAATATGCCTCGGGCAAACTGTTTTCGGATATGAAAGCGACCGATAAAAACGACGACTCGCAAAAGCCCGATGAATTGAACGGCGAAAGCGACAAAGAAAAAAACAAGCCCAATTCATTTTTAATCTGCAAAATTGTTTATACGCAGAACTCAAATTATACCATAATTGCAAACGCTTCAATTATGCCTGTTGACAGCGTGGTAAGTACGCTCAGGGTTATTCTTATTGCGGTTACGATATTGACCGTTTCGGGTGCTTTTGCAGCGGCGATTTTGATGTCAGCCTCGCTTACAAAGCCCATAAAGAATATATCCGAAAAGGCGGAGGAGCTTGCAAAGGGCGACTATGAGGTGGAATTCAGCGGCTCGAATATCAAGGAGATTGACGAGCTGTCGTCCTCGCTTAATCACACTAAAACCGAACTTGGCAAAATTGATTCGCTTCAAAAAGAGCTTATTGCAAATATTTCTCACGACCTGCGCACGCCGCTTACTTTAATCGGCGGTTATGCCGAGGTTATGAGAGACATTCCGGGCGAGGTCACGGACGAAAATCTGCAGGTTATCATTGACGAAACCAAGCGACTGAATTCACTTGTGACGGATGTTCTCGATATATCAAAATTTAACTCGGGCGCACAGCAAATGAATTTTGAAAAGGTCGATTTGGTAGAGTGCGTTAAATCCGTTATTCCTCGCTACAATAAGCTTGTGGAAAGTGAAAATTATAAAATAGAATTTTCTTCCAATGCACAGCACGCCTTTGTGAACGCCGATTCGACAAGGATATTGCAGGTTATTTACAACCTGGTTAACAACGCAGTGTCTTATACGGGCGAGGATAAGACGGTGAAAATAGAAATGACCGCCGCTAACGGCACGGTTGTAACCCATATAATCGACTCGGGCGAGGGCATACCCGAGGACAAGCTTCCATATATTTGGGACAGATATTATAAGGTTGATAAAAACCACCGCAGAGCGCAGCTCGGCTCGGGACTCGGGCTTTCGATAGTAAAGGAAATTCTGCTTGCGCACGACGCAGCCTTCGGCGTTTCCTCAACTCTCGGCAAGGGCAGCGACTTTTGGTTTGAAATGAAGACAGTATAAAAAAGTAAGATTAGCTTTAATCAAAAAGAAAAACCGCTGAAACTACCTCGTAGTCTCAGCGCAGCGTGTAGAAAAACCTTTTTCTACACGCTGAGCAGATGTTGAAAGAGTGAGATGAAATCCGCCAACTGAAACGCTGAGGCGTATG
>CADBNM010000003.1 GCA_902796055.1 Oscillospiraceae bacterium | reverse complement strand
GGGTCAAAGCCGGCTTGATTGCAGATGTCTCTGCATTCTTCGATTGATTTAATACCGTATTTTTCGAGAAGGGCAAAAATTTGCTTTTCTCTTCTTTCATATGATTCAAATAAAGCCATTATCTTATCCTCCCTTATTCTTTTCTCGGGTCAACAAGCTTAACAGCGTCGTCAACTCTGCCGTACTGGCCCTGAGCCTTTTCAAAAGCTGTGTTAGCGTCGTCGCCCGCCTTGATGAAGTCCATCATCTTGCCGAAGTTAACAAACTTGTAGCCGATGATTTCATCGTCCTCATTAAGAGCAACATTGGTGATATAACCGTCAGTCATTTCAAGATAACGCGGACCCTTTTGAAGAGTGCCGTAGAGAGTGCCGACCTGACTTCTCAAGCCTTTACCCAAATCCTCAAGACCTGCGCCGATTGCAAGACCGTCCTCGGAGAATGCGGACTGAGTTCTGCCGTAAACAATCTGGAGGAAGAGCTCTCTCATAGCGGTATTGATAGCGTCGCAAACAAGGTCTGTGTTAAGTGCTTCAAGGATAGTTCTACCGGGGAGAATTTCGCTTGCCATAGCAGCGGAATGAGTCATGCCCGAGCAGCCTATTGTTTCAACAAGCGCCTCTTGGATAACGCCTTCCTTAACATTTAATGTAAGCTTACAAGTACCCTGCTGAGGTGCGCACCAGCCGATACCGTGAGTAAAGCCGGAAATATCTTTGATTTCTTTAGCCTGTACCCATTTTGCCTCTTCCGGAATCGGAGCAGCACCGTGAGCCACACCCTGAGTGATGGGGCACATATTTTGTACTTCTTGTGAAATAATCATTTTCGTACTCCTTTCGTGTTCGTGTAATTAAAGTATAAAATTACAATTTTAATTATAAATGCAAATACTTCATTTTTCAATAGTAAATATGCTCAAAATGTCATTATTTGTTTTGATTGATTTAAGCTTTTTATCACACAATAAAAATAAAGATTGTTTCGGGGTGATAATTTGAGAGAAAAACTGCGTTGTTTTTACAGCGAAATGAGCCTGTCAAAGCTCATTTTTTGTTTTGCGGCTCGGTTTTTTATTTTCGGCTGCATATTTATAAGCCTTTTTGTGTTTAAAAGCCCTTTGAAGGCACTTGAAAGCGTCGCGCTTTTAGCGTGTTCATTTTTATTTGAAGGCTATTTTATACTCTCAAAAAGAAATCTGCCCGAGCACGCCGCCGCCTTCGAGTGCGCTTTCATAGCGTTTTTAGTGCTTGCGGGAATATTGGGCTCGGTTTTCTCGCTTTTTGAAAAAATAGAGACCTTTGATATATTTACTCACTCCGTAAGCGGCATACTCTGCGCCGAATTTGTGTTGCTCGTGCTTTCATCTTTTTCAAAAAAGAAAAAAATAAATTTTTCGGGCACGGCGCTTTTTGCTTTTTCGTTTCTTTTTACCGCCGCGCTCGCGTCACTCTGGGAGCTATGGGAATTCTTTGCTTTTTCGCTTATTAAATATTCCTCCGCTGGCTCCTTCTCAAAGCTCCTGGCGCAGTTCGGTTTTAATGTTGCGCCTGTTCTTAAAAGCATTACGCCAAGCGCCGCTTTGGCAATAGAGGGCGACAGGTACGACACCTTTTCCGACATTTTTTGCGCTTTGTTCTTTTGCGCCGTTTACAGCGTGCCGAGAATAATATCCCGCCGCAAAAAATTGACATAGAAATCCTTATATGTTAAAATTATATATTATTTATAGACGAGGAAAAATATGGGCAAGGCAAAAAACAATTCAACACGGCTCAAAAGAAGATTGGGTTATATTCTCATTCCGCTTATTTACGGCTTGATTATAAGCGGGATAATTTTCGCTTCCTATGTTATAGCGAACAAGGTAGTTGACAAGTACATAGACGGCTATTCCGCGGTGCAACAGACGCAACAGCAGGAAGAAACCGAGGGCGTTTCCGGCTATTATAGCGTGGAGGATACGACATGGCAATAAAAGAAAAGTATTATTCCAATTATAAAAATGACGCCCGCAGATGGAAAAATCGCTCAAGAACCGACGACAGGAGCAAAAGGATTTCGTACATCCTTATGTTTTTCATCGCTTTGAGCTTAACGCTGTCCGTGCTTTTTAACAGCGCATATATTTCGTTTTTGAACAACTCTAAAATCAAGGACGCCTTTGCAGATGAAAAAATAGTGTCCATGGTAAGAAAAGAGGCTGCCGAAAAGTTTCGCAAGGCGTTTAAGGACTATGACATAGATGAAAATCTCGTAAACTCCGTTTTATCCGACAAAGCGATAAAATCGGATTTGAATTCACTCGTTATCTCCGGCGAAAAGGGCTTTAATGCAAATATTTATTCGAAAAAGTTTGTTATTGTCGACAAGATAGAAGAATATTTGCTTTCCAAAGGGCAAAAGGTGAGCGAAGTCGAGAAAGAAAAGCTGCTTCAAATCAGCGAAAAGTTTTTGGATGAATTCTCGGAGATAATTAATTTTCGCTTCTGGGGATTTTATGCTAAATTAAAAAGCTTTGTTTCATATTATTCTATTTATTTTGAGATTTCACTCTTAGCGGTAACTGCTATACTTTTTGTATTTTTGTATAAGCAAAAGCGCAAATACACCCATCGCTTTTTCCGCTATTCCTGCGAAGCGTTTTGGTCGGCAAGCGTTGCGTTAGCGCTGCTGTATCTTGCTTTTAAGGCGAGGGGAATAAACGCGGATTATGATTTTACGAGCGGTGAAATATTTGAGATATTCATAACAAATCTCTTTGGTGTTTTTTGCATGGCAGTTCTTTCTTTCACGGTATTTCTGTTTGTATTGGGCTTAATCTGCTTTGTGACCTCTCATATAATGCGAGAACAGTTTATAAGGCAGTATAAACACAAATCGAACACAAAAGGAAGCGACGAATATCACAAAGAGATAATAAGCTTTCTCGAAGACGGCAAGTACGAGGGGAAAAACAACAATATGAATGTGGACGAGCTGAAGGAGCCCGAAAACGGGCAAGAATGAGATGAAAAACAGTTTGAGCATAGTTTTTTCTTCACGCAAAACCCTTTCGCTGCAGGTTAAGGCGGACGGTCAGGCGATAGTACGCGCGCCTTACGGAACAAGAAAAAAGGATATTGAGCGTTTCATTTCGGAAAACTCCGATTGGTTGGAAAAAGCTCGAAAAAGAGCCGAAAAACGGCGGCAGAACCTTCCCGAATACCCCGAAAGTGAAGAGGAGATAGCACGCCTGAAAGCAATTGCAAAGCAGGTAATACCGCCCAAGGTTGAATATTACTCCTCCCTGCTCGGCGTTAAGCCCGAAAGAGTGAGCATAAACAGGGCGAAAACCCGATTCGGCTCATGCAGTTCAAAAAACACGCTCAATTTTTCCTGCTTTTTAATGCTCTTTGATGAAAAAGCCATAGACTATGTTGTGGTACACGAGCTGTGCCATATTAAAGAAAAAAATCATTCTCCCCGCTTCTATGCGCTCGTAGCGGACATAATGCCCGACTATAAGCTTAGGGAGAGAATACTAAAAGGAAAATAGTTTAAAAATTCAAATCCCGAATAAAAAGGATAACGGCATACAATCCGTTATCCTTTCAGCGTGTAGAAAAACATTTTTCTACACGCTGAGCAGATGTTGAAAGAGTGAGATAAAATCCGCCAACTGAAACGCTGAGGCGTATGCAGATACTCCAAGTTTC
>CADBNM010000002.1 GCA_902796055.1 Oscillospiraceae bacterium | reverse complement strand
TATTATACTTGAGCATTAAGCAGTTGGTGTTTATTGCGGAGAGGGTCCACCCGTTCTCATTCCGAACACGGTAGTTAAGCTCTTTCGCGTCGACAATACTTGACTGGCGACGGTCCGGGAAGATAGATAATGCCAACACAATGCGAAAAGTCATCCGATAGGATGGCTTTTTTTTTTTTGCGCCTAAAAAATAAAGTCGAAATATGTAAAAAAGCGTCTATTTGCTCCGCTTCGGCGTTAAAAATGCTCGAAAGGCACAGAGCCTTTCTTGCGCTTTTTGCCTTGAAGCAAAACAAATATCCCGCTTTTTTTCTATATTTCTTTTTCTTTTTTCGGCGCACGGTCTTTTTTAATAACAAAGAGTCAATAAAGAAAAAACGCTTGCTGCAAATTTATTATTTAAAAATATATTTGTTACGAGTGTACGGGCTGCGGTGATTTTTACTATGCAGATTGCAAGCCTCCCACAGGCACGATTAAGGCGCTTAAATGCTCAAAGAGAACGGCGGCTGCCGTAGCGCTTAACTGGAAAGCTATGGGCATATGGATAGAGGGCTATCAGGTTCAGTGCACAAACGCTGCAGGCAAAAAATGGGCGGCAGCAAAGCTTACAGCGGCAAACAAGTATGTGTTTACAGGGCTTGGCGCAGGCGGCAACTATAAATTCAGAGTTCGTTTCTATATGAGAGACCAAAACGGTAAAGCGCAGTTCGGCAAATGGACAACAATATCGGTGCCCACCCTCCCGAAAGCGACAAAGCTTTCCTCTGTTGCTTCCGCGAAGAAAGCGTTTACGGCAAAATGGGCAAAAGTATCGGGCGTTACGGGCTATCAAATCCAGTACAGCACAAATGCAAAGTACACAGGCGCTAAAGTAAAGGCAGTTAAAGGCGCGGCTAAGTATTCCTTGGCTGTGAAGGGGCTTAAAGGCGGCGCAAAGTACTATGTTCGCATAAGAACCTTTAAGACAATCGGCGGCAAAAACCACTTCTCGGCTTGGTCGGCGTCAAAGGCTGTAACCAAAAAGAAATAATCAATAATAATTTAATACTAAGCGGAGAGCAGCTCGAGCGCTGCTCTCTGTTTTTTTATATAGAAAAGCGAAAAATGAATAGCAGCCGACAAATTTGCCTAAACTTTATATGGAATTTTTAAAATTACTGTGTTATACTATATAAAAAATTAATAAATCATCAGTTAAGGTGGGTTTATGAAACTTAGTGTAATTGTTCCGTGTTACAATGAAGAGGAATGTATAAAGGCGTTTTATGCGGCGTACAAAAAGGCTTTTTCGGACACGGACTATAAAAGAGAATTAATTTTTGTAAATGACGGCAGCACGGACGGTACTCTGAGCTTGCTTAAAAAGATATATCTTAAAAGCGAGGAAAGCATTAACATTATTTCGTTTTCAAGAAATTTCGGCAAGGAGGCGGCTATGTATGCCGGCCTAAAGGCGGCGAAGGGCGAATACATTTGCTTTATTGACGCCGATTTGCAGCAGCGTCCCGAGCTTATCGTTAAAATGGTGAGCCTGCTTGAAAAGCACAGGGAATATGATTGCATAGCGACTTATTCAAGGTCGTCCAAAACGCAGGATAAGCTTACCGCGCTTTTCAAAAGCAGTTTCTACAAAATAATGGGAAAAATGAGCGGAATGGACTTTGTTGACGGTGCTTCCGACTTCAGGTGCTTTAGAAGAAATATGGCGGACGCCATACTTTCCGTCAGCGAATATCACCGTTTTACAAAGGGGCTTTTTGCTTGGGTAGGCTTCAACACCCGTTATGTGCCTTATGAGGTTGCAAGCAGAGAGGGCGGCAGCTCAAAATGGACGATAGGTCAGCTGTTTTCGTATTCCTTTAACGGCATAATGGCGTTTTCAAACAAGCCGCTCAGATGGCCGCTTTACTTTGGCTTGCCTGTAAGCGTTTTCGGCTTTTTGTATTTGATTTTCTATTTGATATTTGCCCTTTCAATGAACCGCGATTTTTCGCCGATTGCAGTTTTGCTTGCCCTGCTTATATTCTTCTCGGGCGCAATACTCACATCAATCGGTATTTTAGGCGAGTATGTAGGAAAAATTCATACTCAGGTTAAAAACAGACCTATATATATTGCGAGCGAGGTATATAAAACCGAGGACAAGGCGGAAAACACCGAGATTATAGAGTTTCAGCTCGAATATGAGGCTCAAAAAGAGCAGAGAATTAAGAAAAAGAAAGAAAAGTTCAAAGAAAAGCGCAGAAAAGAAAAAATCAAGGAAGAAATAGAGCTACAAAAGCAACAGCTTGAGGCGGCTCAGCTTGAAGAGGAAAAGAAACGGAAAAAACAGCAAAAGAAAGCTAAAAAATCAAACGAAGCAGAGCAGGAACCTGTAACCGTACCCGAGGACGAGGGCTACAGTGCGGGACCCGAAGCCGAATTTGAGGACGAAGAATAATAAAGCTAAAAACAGCGGGATATACCCGCTCAGACTGTCGAAAAAGTGGCTAAAATCGTGCAGACTGTTATTATTTATGTGATTTAGTAGAGTTATTTAAATCTTTGCGTTA
>CADBNM010000001.1 GCA_902796055.1 Oscillospiraceae bacterium | reverse complement strand
TAACGCAAAGATTTAAATAACTCTACTAAATCACATAAATAATAACAGTCTGCACGATTTTAGCCACTTTTTCGACAGTCTGAGCGGTCAAATTGACCGCTGTTTTTTCTTTATAATAAATCCGATAACTTCTTGGAGTAGAAATAGTCGTGTACCATTTTGTTGTATTCGCTCCACATCGGCAGCGTTTCACATTCGCCTGCACGCGGACATTTCTCGGCGTTTTCCGAAAGGCAGGCGACCACCGCGAGCGAGCCCTCGGTAACCTCGAGTATTTCTCCTACGCTGTATTCTTCGGGCTTTCTCGATAGCTTGTATCCGCCGCCCTTGCCGCTTACGCCTATTAAAAGCGAGGCGTTAACAAGCTCTTTCACTATTATTTCAAGGTATTTTTTTGAAATGCCCTGCCGCTCGGCAATCTCTTTTAGCGGAATATATGCTCGCTGTGTTGCTTTGCAAGGTCAATCATAACTCTTAAAGCGTATCTTCCTTTAGTAGAAATCATTTTTGCATCTCCTTAACTAAACTTTCAACTTTTAACGTTCGCGAAGCAATATATCATTTGCTCGCAGAGCAAACATCATCCAGCGCAAGCGCTGCTCCGCCACACTTATATAATCGGGTGCGGGCGTCCCGCCATCAATTCAAAATTCATAATTTCAAATCCCTGATTTTATAAACCGCAAACGCGCCATATATAATTGTATTATATAATATACAGCAAAAAATCGTGATTTTTCACAAGTTTTACCTATTATACCACAGGGTAAATAGGTAAATCAACATAAAATTTAATTACCTATTGACATAGTAGGCGAATGGAGATATAATAAATTCAACGACAGAAAGGGGATTTTAGCGTGAAGGTTTATGCAGATAATGCCGCAACAACCAAAATGAGTAAGGCGGCTATAGAGGCGATGACCGATTGCCTTGATAATTGCTACGGTAATCCCTCCGGCTTCTATTCTTTGGCGCAAAGAGCTAAAGAGAGAGTAGAGAGCGCAAGGCGTGAAATAGCAGAAGTGATAAACGCCGAGCCGCGCGAAATCATTTTTACCTCGGGCGGCAGCGAAGCGGATAATCAGGCTATACTCACGGCGGCAAATATCGGCAAAAGCAAGGGCAAAATGCACATTATAACTTCCGCTTTTGAGCATCACGCTGTTTTGCATACTATTAAAAAGCTGGAAAAAAGCGGCTTTTCGGTTACTTATCTTCCCGTTCACGAAAACGGCATAGTGAGTCCCGAGGAACTTGAACAGGCAATAACGGAGCAAACCTGCTTTGTGAGCATAATGAGTGCGAACAACGAAATAGGCACTATTCAGCCTATAAGCGAAATCGGCGCAATCTGTAAAAAGCACGGCGTTATTTTTCATACCGACGCCGTTCAGGCTGTAGGGCATTTAAATATTGATGTTAAGTCGCAGAACATAGATATGCTCAGCGCTTCGGCGCATAAATTTCACGGTCCCAAGGGCGTGGGCTTCCTCTATGTGAGAAAGGGAATAAGAGTTTCCACTCTCATTGAAGGCGGCGCACAGGAAAAGGGCAAGCGCGCGGGCACGGAAAATGTTGCAGGTATAGTTTCTATGGCGGCGGCGCTCAAAGAGTCCGTGAAAAATATGGAAAAGGACAACGCCCATATGCGCGAAATAAGAGATTACCTTATAAAAGGACTCTCGGAAATAGAACACAGCGCGCTTAACGGCGATGCAAAATGCCGCCTCGCGGGAAATCTGAATTTCTCCTTTGAGGGAATAGAGGGCGAGTCAATTTTAATTCTGCTCGACCAAAAAGGCATTTGCGCTTCATCGGGCAGCGCCTGTACCTCGGGAGCATTAGACCCGAGCCATGTACTACTTGCAATCGGCAGGGTTCACGATGTTGCTCACGGCTCGTTGAGACTGACCGTAGGCGAGGATATAACGAAAGAACAAGCAGATTATATTATAGATAATGTTAAGAATATTGTTGCTCATTTAAGGAGTTTTTCGCCTGTCTGGCGCGACCTTAAAGAAGGCAAAAGGCAATATATATTACCGTAATAAAGGAGGTATCAATTTGGCTTTATATAGCGAAAAGGTAATGGAGCATTTTCTCAACCCGAAAAATGTCGGCATAATTGAAAACGCCGACGGCGTCGGCGAAGTCGGCAATGCAAGGTGCGGAGATATAATGAAGATGTACCTTAAAATAGAAGATGACACTATTAAAGATGTAAAATTTGAAACCTTCGGCTGCGCGAGTGCTATCGCTTCAAGCTCAATGGCTACCGAAATGATTAAAGGCAAGCCCGTAAGCGAGGCGATGACCTTGACAAATAAAGCTGTTGCAGAGGCTCTTGACGGTTTACCCGCACACAAAATGCACTGTTCGGTGCTTGCGGAAGAGGCGATAAAAAAAGCGCTCGAAGATTACGATAATAAAAAGGAGAATAAAAAATGAGTTATAAATTTGAAACCTTACAAATACACACAGGACAGGAACAGCCCGACCCCGCAACGGACGCGAGAGCCGTTCCGATTTATCAGACCACCTCTTATGTTTTCCGTGATTCTCAGCACGCAGCGGATCGCTTCGGTCTTGCAGACGCAGGAAATATTTATGGCAGACTTACCAACTCTACACAAGAGGTGCTTGAAAAAAGAATAGCCGCTTTAGAGGGCGGCAGTGCGGCGCTTGCAGTAGCGTCGGGCGCAGCGGCAATCACTTATACTATCGAGGCGCTCGCGGCGGACGGCGGACATATTGTCGCACAAAAAACTATTTACGGCGGAAGCTACAATCTGCTTTCACACACTTTGCCGCAGTACGGCATAGAAACCACTTTCGTTGACGCTCATAATTTAGCCGAGATTGAAAGCGCGATAAAAGAAAACACGAGAGCGATTTACCTTGAAACCTTGGGCAACCCGAATAGCGATATTCCCGATATTGAAGCGATTTCGGCGCTTGCTCATAAGCACGCTTTACCCGTTGTTGTCGATAACACCTTCGGCACGCCCTATCTTATCAGACCTATTGAGTACGGTGCGGACATAGTTGTTCACTCGGCTACCAAGTTTTTGGGCGGTCACGGCACAACGCTCGGCGGCGTAATAGTTGAATCGGGCAAATTTGATTGGAGCGCAGGCGGCAAATATCCTAATATTGCCGAGCCTAACCCGAGTTATCACGGCGTTTCGTTCTATGAGGCGGTAGGTCCTGCGGCGTTTGTGACCTATATCAGAGCGATTTTGCTTCGTGATACGGGCGCGTCTATTTCACCGTTCAATGCTTTCTTGCTCTTGCAGGGCGTTGAAACGCTTTCACTCAGGCTTGAAAGGCACGCGGAGAATACCAAAAAAGTGGTTGAATACTTAAATTCTCATCCGCTTGTTGAAAAGGTAAATCATCCGTCGCTTCCCGACCACCCGGATCACGAATTGTATAAAAAGTATTTTCCGAACGGCGGGGCTTCGATTTTCACCTTTGAAATTAAGGGCTGCAGAAAAGAGGCTTGGAAGTTTATTGATAATCTTAAAATATTCTCGCTGCTTGCAAATGTTGCGGATGTTAAAAGCCTTGTAATTCATCCCGCTTCAACAACTCATTCTCAGCTTTCAGCCGAGGAGCTTGCAGAGCAGGGTATATTTGAAAACACTATCAGGCTTTCGGTAGGCACCGAGCATATTGACGATATTATTGACGATTTGGACAACGCATTTAATTCATTGAAATAATTTTAGGGGGAAATGAAAATGGCTAAAATATATAAAAACGCAGCGGAGCTTATAGGCACTACACCGCTTGTTGAAGTTACAAACATTGAAAAGGAGCTTGCTCTTAAAGCAAAGCTACTTGTAAAGCTCGAATACTTTAATCCGTCGGGCAGCGTTAAAGACAGAATTGCAAAGGCGATGATAGAGGACGCCGAGCAAAAGGGCTTGCTCAAAGAGGGCAGCGTAATAATTGAACCTACCTCGGGAAATACGGGCATAGGTCTTGCGGCTATAGCGGCGGCAAAGGGCTATAAAATCATACTCACAATGCCCGAAACGATGAGCGTGGAACGCCGCAACATTTTAAAATTTTACGGTGCCGAAATTGTTTTGACCGACGGCGCTAAGGGAATGAAGGGCGCAATTGCGAAGGCTGAGGAACTTGCTGCTGAAACTCCAAACAGCTTTATTCCTTCTCAGTTTGCAAATCCCGCAAATCCCGCCATTCATAAGGCGACAACGGGCGTTGAAATCTGGGAGGACACAGACGGCGCAGTTGATGTTTTCGTCGCAGGCGTCGGCACAGGCAGTACGGTAACAGGCGTCGGCGAATATCTTAAGTCTAAAAAAAGCGGCGTGAAGGTTGTTGCGGTTGAGCCCGAAACCTCTCCCGTGCTTTCTAAGGGAACGCCCGGCGCGCACAAAATTCAGGGCATAGGTGCAGGCTTTGTTCCAAGTGTGCTTAATACCGAGGTTTATGATGAGGTAATAACCTCGTCAAACGAAAAAGCATTTGAATATGCCAAACTTCTTGCCAAAGAAGAGGGTATAGGCGTGGGAATTTCCTCGGGCGCAGCATTAGGCGTTGCGATTGCTCTTGCAAAAAAGGAAGAGAACGCAGGCAAAACAATCGTGGCTCTGCTTCCCGACAGTGCGGACAGATACTATTCTACCGCTTTATTTGAAAATTAATGAAGTGAAATTATCAGTAACCGCTGTTCATTTATTTGAACAGCGGCTCAGCGTGTAGAAAAAGCTTTTTCTACACGCTGAGCAGATGTTGAAAGAGTGAGATAAAATCCGCCAACTGAAACGCTGAGGCGTATGCAGATACTCCAAGTTT